>JBIPNU010000263.1:0-4494 GCA_044370615.1 Burkholderiales bacterium | reverse complement strand
GCAGCCGCACCCACAGCGGATGCAGGCCGAGGCTGGCGAACGGCGCGAGCACCCACCCGATCAGCGGCGGGTGGTCGTAGTAGCCCCAGGCCGGATGCAGTCCCCAGCGCACGTAGTAGGCCTCGTCGCCGGTGAGCGGCAGCGAGCCGGCGAGGAACGCGCGAACCGCGACCAGGCACCCGAACGCGACCCAGAAGGCGCTACGCGCGCCAGCCTCGTCGGCGAGGCGCGCGCGCAGGCGGCCGGTACGCGGCACGAGGGGCGGGTTCATCGATCGCCGGCGGGAGGCAGGGGCGATCCGCGCGGCGCCGCCGGGACACCCCTCGCCACGGCGGCCTGGCGGCTCAGTTCGCCGGTCGCCCGCCGTCGACCAGGATGGAGCGATCCACGCCGCGCACGTCGGTGCGGCCGCAGAAGGCCATGGTCACGTCGAGCTCCTTGCGGATGATCTCCAGGCATCGGGTCACGCCCGCCTCGCCCATCGCGCCCAGTCCGTGCAGGAAGGCGCGGCCGATCATCGTCGCCTTCGCGCCCAGCGCGAGCGCGCGCAGCACATCCTGCCCCGAGCGGATCCCGCTGTCGAACCAGACCTCGGTACGCCCGCCCACCGCGTCGACCACCGCCGGCAGCACCTCGATCGTGGCCGGGGCGCCGTCGAGCTGGCGTCCGCCGTGGTTGCTCACCACCAGCGCGTCGGCACCGCTGTCGACCGCGCGGCGAGCATCCTCGGGATCCATGATGCCCTTGAGGATCAGCGGACCACCCCAGCGCCGCTTGATCCACTCGACGTCGGACCAGTCGAGCGTCGGGTCGAACTGCGCGCTCGTCCACGACGCGAGACTGGAGGTGTCCTCGACGCCATCGACGTGGCCGACGATATTGCCGAATTCGCGGCGCGGGGTGCGCAGCATGTTGAGGCACCAGCGCGGACGGCGGCCCAGGTCGAGCAGGTTGACCAGGGTCGGACGCGGCGGCGTGGTGAGGCCGTTGCGCACGTCCTTGTGGCGCTGGCCGAGGATGGTGAGGTCGAGCGTCAGCACCAGCGCCGAGCAGCGCGCGGCCCGGGCGCGCTCGATCAGCCGTTCGATGAAGCCTCGGTCGCGCAGCACGTAGAGCTGGAACCAGAACGGGCGCGTGGTGTGCGCGGCGACGTCCTCGATCGAGCAGATGCTCATCGTCGAGAGCGTGAACGGAACGCCGAAGCGCTCGGCCGCTCGCGCGGCGAGAATCTCGCCGTCGGCCCACTGCATGCCGGCGAGCCCGGTGGGGGCCAGCGCCACCGGCATCGCCACCGGCTCGCCGACCATCGTGGTGGCGAGCGAGCGCTGGTCCACGTCCACCGCCACGCGCTGCCGGAACCGGATGCGCTGGAGCTGCGACTGGTTGGAGCGGTAGGTGCTCTCGGTCCACGACCCCGAGTCGCAGTAGTCGTAGAACATCCGTGGCGCACGCCGACGGTGCAGCCGGCGCAGGTCCTCGATGTCGGTGATGATCACGGCGATCGCCTCCGGGCGCCCGGGTTGCGTCGTTCGGCCTCTGCGCGGGCGGGTCCGGACGCCCCCGGCCCGCACGCCGGTGCGGCGGCGAGGTCCGCGTTCAGATGAGTCGCAGCGAGAAGCCGCTCTCGACCCAGCGCCGGATCCGGTTGGCGTCACCGATGCGCGAGAAACGACCGTCCGAGTCGAGCAGGACGATCACCATCGGCTCGCCGTTGATCCGGGCCTGCATCACGAGGCAGCGACCCGCCTCCCGGATGAACCCGGTCTTGGACAGGCCGATCTGCCACTCGGGCCGGGTAACCAGCAGGTTGGAGTTGTGGAACTGCAGTTGCGCCACCCGGTTGCCCGGCGTCTCGATGCTGAGCTCGGGGGTGGTGGTGTAGTCGCGGATCAGCGGGTAGTCGAGGCCGGCGCCGACCATGCGCGTGAGGTCGTGCGCGGTCGACACGTTGCCGGCGTGCAGCCCGGTCGGATCCTCGAAGCGCGACTGGCGCATGCCCAGCGCCTGCGCCTTGACGTTCATCTGGGCGACGAACTCGTGATAGCCCCCGGGCGAGGTCCGCGCGAGCGCCGCGGTCGCGCGGTTCTCCGAGGACATCAGCGACAGGCGAAGCATCTCGCCGCGCGGCAGCGTGGTGCCCACCGCGAGCCGGGACCCGAGACGCCGTGTCGCCTCGACGTCGGCTTCCGTGATGGTGACCGGCTCGTCGAGCGGCTGCGCGTAGTCGAGCGTGACCATCGCCGCCATCACCTTGGTGATCGAGGCGATCGACCGGGGCTGCTCCGCGTTGCGCGCGAACAGGGTCTGCCCGCGGGTCTGGTCCATCACCAGCACGGCCGAGGAACGCAGCACGAGGTCGGTGGGCGCCGAGGCCGACTGCAGGGTGTCCGGCTGGGAGCGCATCGCCGCGGGCGTGGCCGCGGCCGGCGCACGCCGCGCCTGCATGGACGGCGGGGTTGCGGGGCGCGCGCGCGCTGGCTTGCGCGCCGACGCGCGCGAGCCGGATTCGACCGCCGGCTTGCGCGCCGAACTGCTCGACTGCGCCTCGGCCGGCGCGGCGAGCGGGAAGGTGAAGGCCGCGAGGAGCGGCAGGAGCAGCCAGCGCGTCAGGGTCGATGTCATGCGAACCTCTGCTTGGAGCGATGTCGCGCGCGGGGCGGCAACCGGAAGGACCCGCGACCGTCCACCGCCGCGGGCAACGCATCATCGCCTGCGCCAGCATCCGTGGCGCAGCAACGACTCCGTAACGTCCGGATTAGACAACGAAAACCGCACACTGGCAACCCGGTTGCGGGCGCTGCGCTCAGCCGTTGCCTGCCGCGCGACCCTCTTCGAGCTGCAACGCCCACATCTGCGCATAGGCGCCACCGGCTGCGAGCAGTTCGCGATGAGTGCCCCGCTCGATGATCCGCCCCTGCTCCATCACCAGGATCAGGCTGGCGTCCACGATGGTCGAGAGACGGTGCGCGATGACCAGCGTGGTGCGCCCGGCGGCGACCGCCGCGAGTTCGCCCTGGATCGCCTTCTCGGTCTCCGAGTCGAGCGCCGAAGTCGCCTCGTCGAAGATCATCACTCGCGGTGCCTTGAGCACCGCGCGCGCGATTGCCACCCGCTGCTTCTCGCCACCGGAGAGCTTGAGGCCGCGCTCGCCCACCCGGGCAGCATAGCCGTCGGGCAGGCTCGCCACGAAGTCGTGGATGCGCGCGGCGCGCGCCGCCGCCTGCACCTGAAGGTCCTCGCTGCGCGGGTCACCGTAGCGGATGTTGTAGCCGATGGTGTCGTTGAACAGCACGGTGTCCTGCGGCACGATGCCGATCGCCGCGCGCAGGCTTGCCTGGCGCAGCCGGCGCACGTCCACGCCGCCCACGCTCACGCCGCCCGACTGCACGTCGTAGAACCGGTAGAGCAGCCGCGCGAGCGTCGACTTGCCCGAGCCGCTGTGCCCCACCACGGCCACCTTGGCGCCGGCGGGCACCTCGAAGCTCACGCGGTGCAGGATGCGGCGCGAGGCGTCGTAGCCGAAGTCGACCTCGTCGAAGCGGATCGCCAGCGGCCCGCCGGGCAGGTCCTCGGCACCGGGCGCATCCTCGACCTCGCGGTGCTCGGAGAGCAGCGCGAACATCCGGTCCATGTCGGTGGTGGCCTGCTTGATCTCGCGATAGGCCATGCCGAGGAAGTTGAGCGGAATGTAGAGCTGGATCAGCAACGCGTTGACCAGCACCAGATCGCCGATCGTGAGCGAGCGATCGGCCACGCCCTGGGCCGAGAACACCATCAGCGCGGTGACCGCCGCGGCGATGATCGCGCTCTGGCCGACGTTGAGCAGGCCGAGCGAGGCCTCGGTGCGCACGGCCGCATCCTCGTAGCGCGCGAGGCTGCGGTCGTAGCGCTGTGCCTCGTACTCCTCGTTGTTGAAGTACTTCACCGTCTCGTAGTTGAGCAGGCTGTCGACCGCGCGCGTGTTCGCGCGCGAGTCGAGCTCGTTCGCCTGCCGGCGGATGGCGGTCCGCCACTCGGTGACCGCGATGGTGAACCCGACGTAGGCGGCCACTGCCGCGAAGGTGACCGCCGCGAAGCGCCAGTCGAAGCGGGCGATCAGCACCGCGGCCACGAGGACGAACTCGAGCACCACCGGGATGATCGAGAACAGCATGTAGTTGAGCAGGGTGCTGATGCCGCGCGTGCCGCGCTCGATGTCGCGGCTCATGCCCCCGGTCTGGCGGTCGAGGTGAAAGCGCAGGCTCAGGCTGTGCAGGTGGCGGAACACCGACAGCGCGACACGCCGGATCGAGCGCTGCGCGACCCGCACGAACACCACGTCCCGCAGTTCGGCGAACAGCGTGGTGCACAGGCGCAGCAGGCCGTAGGCTGCCAGCAGGGCGATCGGCACCACCAGAACGGCGCGATCGGGCGACAGGCTGTCGACGATTTCCTTCAGCGCGAGCGGAACGCCGAGGTTGGCGAACTTCGCGAGCACCAGCAGCCCGAGCGCGA
>JBIPNU010000264.1:0-4494 GCA_044370615.1 Burkholderiales bacterium | reverse complement strand
CTGGCGCACGGCGGGCACCACCGCCTGCTTGGCGCGCGCGGTGAGCGCGAGGTTGATGAACCCGGGCCCCGCGATCTCCGCGCGCTCGATCAGTGGGGAGGCGGGCAGGGCGGACACCAGGGCCTGCGCGAGTTCGCGCGGGGGGCGGCGCAGCGGCTTGGCGAGCTGCAGCGCGAGGTTGCAGGCGTAGTCGCCATGGCTGCGCTGGCGCGGTCGCTCGAGGAGCACCGGGATCGACACGCCGGGCGCGACCTGTTCCAGCGCGTCCGCGAGCAACCGGATGCACGCGGCGCGGGTATCGGATCCGGCCAGGGGGTCGGCGGACATCGGTCGTGGGTGGTCGGGCGGGTGGCGGGCACAGCCCGCGGGAGGCGCGATTCTACTTTGCCCCCGGGTGCCGCGGCGTGCCGCGAGGCGATGCCCTTCGACCGGCGGTCGGTCGCCGCGCGCTCACAGCTCGAGCGGATCGACGTCGATCACCCAGCGCACCGTTCCCCGGCGCAGCGCCTCCAGTCGCCCGCGCCAGGCCGCCAGGAAGGCCTGCAACGCGCCGCGTCGGGACGACTGCACCAGCAACTGGGCCCGCGCACGGCCCGCCCTCATCGCCATCACCGCCGGCACCGGATCGTAGACCTCGACCTCCGCATCGAGGCCGGCCGCGCACGCAGCGGCTCGCGCGAGGAACCCCAGTGCCGCTTCGGCCGCGGGGGCGTCGGCGCGCAGGATCGCCTGCGAGCCCCACGGTGGCAGTCCGAGCCGGCGGCGCTCGTCGAGCAGTTCCCGCGCGAAGGCGTCGAAGTCATGGGCGATCAGCGCGGCGAACAGCGGATGCTCCGGAACCGCGGTCTCGATCAGCACCTGCCCCGGCCGATCCCCGCGTCCGGCACGTCCGGAGACCTGGGTCAGCAGCGCGAACAGCCGCTCCGGGGCGCGAAAGTCGCTGCTGTAGAGCAGGGAATCGGCATCGATCACGCCGACCAGGGTCAGCGTCGGGAAGTCGTGTCCCTTGGCGAGCATCTGGGTGCCGAGCAGGATGTCGACATCGCCGTCCTGGACGCGGCGACGGGCTGCCGTCCAGTCGCCTGGGTTGCGCATGGTGTCGCGATCGACGCGCAGCACGCGGGCTCCGGGAAGGCGGGCGGCGAGGGCCTCCTCCAGGCGCTCGCCGCCCAGTCCGATCGTGGCGAGGTCGGCGTTGCCGCACTCGGGGCAGTGGGCGGGGGGGGCGGACTCGCGTCCGCAGTGATGACAGCGCAGCGCATGGGCGCGTCGGTGCAGCACCATCCGGGCGCTGCAGCGGTCGCAACCGGCGACCCAGCCGCAGGCGTTGCAGCGAACCACGGGGGCGAACCCGCGCCGGTTGAGCAGCACGAGGCTCTGCTCGCCGCGGTCGAGCTGCCTGCCGAGCGCGGCAAGCAGCGTGGCGGAGGGACCCGGTATCCGGTGACGGCCGCGTGGCTCCTGGCGCAGGTCGATCAGGCCGATCTTCGGCAGGGCGCCCGAGGCGCGGTCGGGCAGCCGCAACATCGCGTAGCGGCCGCGGTCGGCGTTGTGCAGCGACTCCAGCGACGGCGTCGCGCTGCCCAGCACCACCGGCACGCCGCGCGCGCGCGCGCGCCAGACCATCACGTCGCGCGCGTGGTAGCGCAGACCCTCCTCCTGCTTGTACGAGCCGTCGTGTTCCTCGTCGATGATCACGAGCCCGAGCCGCGGTAGCGGCGTGAACGCGGCCAACCGGGTACCGACCACCACATCGGCGTCCCCGCGGGCGGCCGCCTGCCAGCGGTCCCGCCGCGCGCGCGGCGCAAGCGCGCTGTGCAGCACGGCGATCCGCGTGCCCGCCAGCTGGCTTGCGAGCTCCGCCTCGAGCTGGGGCGTGAGGTTGATCTCCGGGACCAGCAGCAGGGCCTGCGCGCCGCCGGCGATCGCGCGCCGCATCGCCTCCAGATAGACCGTCGTCTTGCCGCTGCCGGTAACCCCGTGCAGGAGCGCTACCGAGAAGCGGCCGAGCCCCGCGACCAGGCTGGCGATCGCCTGCGCCTGCGCCGGGTTGGGCGTGCGCGGCATCGTCGCCGGGGTGCGGGACGCGGACGCCGCGGCACCGTGACCCTCGTCCGTCACCGCGCCGGGTGCCGCCTCGATCCAGCCCTGCTGCAGGCATTGCTGCAGCAGGCGGCGCACGGACGGACCGTCGGTACCTGCGGTGAGATCGACATCGGGCATGGATCCGGCAGCCTCGAGCCGGGTCAGCAGCCGGTGCCGCGCGCGGGCCGTACCGGGATTCAGGCCCGCCAGATGGGCCCGCCCGTCGGATGTCAGGCTCCAGGCCGCCGGCCGTGCTGCCCGGGGAGCGCCCGCGCCACCGACGGGGGGCAGGGCGACCGCCAGCGCTGCGCCAAGCGGATACTGGTAGTACGCGGCGGCAAAGCGCAGCGTCTGCAGCACGTCGGCCGCGAGCGGCTCGATCGCGCGGTCGATGCTGCGCAGCATTCGCAGTTGCGCGGAGGGTACCGGGGAGGACTCGGCGAGGCCGACCAGCACGCCCCAGGCTTCGCCGCGGCCGAACGGCACCTGCACCCGCCGCCCGAGATCGGCGTCGGTCGCGTCGAGATTACGGTAGTCGAACAGCCGGTCGACCGGGACGTCGAGCGCGACCTGCGCGATCGACGGTGGGTTCCCGGTCAGTGAATCCTCACCCATCCTGATCCTGCCCGACGGTGACCGGCGCGTGGCGAATCGTCACGGTCGGACCGCTGTGGACAATGCTGTGGATAAGTCGCGGTGTTCACGAGGTGAGCGCCGACTTTTCGCCAGGACCCCATGCCGTGGAGCAAAAAAAGGGAAATTGATCATTCCCATCAGTGCCTTGCGCACATCCGGCGCCCGTACCGTCGAAAGGATCATCCGGGGAGGATTGCACCAGGGCTGTGCATAAGACCCGCTGAAGACGGCAGTCCGATCCCGGTGCACCAGGATCGCCGCGGATCGGCGGGCGCCTCGTTCAGCGGGTCGTGCGCCGGGCGCGGCTGAGCTCGTGCACCGCGTCGACCAGCACGGTCATGTGCTCGGGTGGTGTGAAGCGGGTGATGCCGTGCCCGAGGTTGAAGACATGACCCGCGCCCGGACCGTAGCCGTCCAGGATGCGGGCCACCTCGTCGCGGATCACGTCTGGCCGGGTCAGCATCACGATCGGGTCCATGTTGCCCTGCAGCGCAACCCGGTCACCGACTCGCTGGCGCGCCTGCGCGATATCGACTGTCCAGTCGATTCCGACCGCGTCAGCACCGATGGCGGCGATGGACTCCAGCCAGATGCCACCGCCCTTGGTGAACACGATCACCGGTACCCGGCGGCCCTCGGCTTCGCGCCGGATGCTGGAGACGACCTGCTGGAGGTAGGCTAGCGAAAACGCCCGGTAGCGTTCGGCCGCCAGCATCCCGCCCCAGGTATCGAACAGCATCACCGCCTGGGCCCCGGCTTCGATCTGCGCATCGAGGTAGGCTGCGACCGCGCGCGCGTTCAGGTCGAGCAGGCGATGCATCAGGGCCGGTTCGCCGTACATCAGCTGCTTCACGCGGGCGAAGTCGTCGCTGCCCCCGCCCTCGATCATGTAGCAGGCGAGCGTGAACGGGCTGCCGGAGAAGCCGATCAGCGGGACTCGACCGGCGAGCCCGCGCCGGCACTCGGCCACGGCGTCGAGCACGTAGCGCAGGTCGCGATCCGGGTCGGGCAGGCGCAGCGCCTCGATGGCCGCGGCATCGCGCAGCGGACGCTCGAACTTCGGGCCCTCGCCTTCGGCGAAATACAGACCGAGCCCCATCGCGTCGGGCACGGTGAGGATGTCGGAGAACACGATGGCCGCGTCGAGCGCGTAGCGGTCGATCGGCTGCAGCGTCACCTCGGCCGCCATGGCCGGGGATTTCATCAGCGAGACGAAGCTGCCGGCGCGCTTGCGGGTCGCGTTGTACTCGGGCAGGTAGCGCCCCGCCTGGCGCATCACCCACACCGGCGTCATGTCGACCGGTTCACGCATCAGCGCGCGCAGCAGGCGGTCGTTCTGCAATGGAGCCATGGATCTTCCTGTGCGGTTCGACGGGTCGGACGCAGGCCCGCCCCGGACGCCGGGGGCCGGCGTCAGGCCGAGTATAGAGAGTTCGCGCCCGTCGCTCCGCGCTGTCCTGCGAGCGGTGCCCGGCCCCTGGCTGGCGCCTGGCACCCAGTGCCCAGCGCCCGGGTGCCAGACGCTCCGCGCTCCGCGGCCGGCCGTCTGCCGCGCCAGGACCCGACCGGCGATCCGCCGGTCAGCGCGGCAGGTCGGATGCGCCCATCAGGAACTCGTCGACCGCGCGGGCGCACTGCCGACCCTCGCGGATCGCCCACACGACCAGCGACTGGCCGCGCCGCATGTCGCCCGCGGTGAACACGCGCTCGACGCTGGTGGCGTAGCTGCCGGCACCCTCGGTCGAGGCCCGGGCGTTGCCGCGTGCGGCGCGC
>JBIPNU010000262.1:0-4495 GCA_044370615.1 Burkholderiales bacterium | reverse complement strand
AAACCGCTGTTCCTGCCCTGGCCCCCGCGCCGGCCGCCCCCCCCCCCCCGCACCGGGAGTAGCCGATGAAAGCCGAGACCACCCCCGCGAAGGCCGTGTTCCAGTGGGACGACCCGCTGCGCTTCGACGACCTTCTCTCGGACGAGGAGCGGATGATCCGCGACTCGGCACGCGAGTACTGCCAGGGGCGGCTGATGACCCGCGTGCTCGAGGCCAACCGCCACGAGACCTTCGATCGCGAGATCTTCAACGAGATGGGCGAGATGGGCTTTCTCGGGGCCACACTCGACGGCTACGGCTGCGCGGGCGTGAACTACGTGAGCTACGGCCTGATCGCGCGCGAGGTCGAGCGCGTGGACTCCGGCTATCGCTCGGCCTTCTCCGTCCAGTCATCGCTCGCGATGTACCCGATCCACGCCTACGGCAGCGACGAGCAGAAGGAGCGCTTCCTGCCGCGCATGCAGAAGGGCGAACTGGTCGGCTGCTTCGGGCTCACCGAGCCCGACCACGGCTCGGACCCGGCGGGCATGACCACGCGCGGGCGCCGGGTCGATGGCGGCTGGATCCTCAATGGCGCGAAGAACTGGATCACCAACTCGCCGATCGCCGACGTGGCGGTGGTATGGGGCAAGGATGATGCGGGTGCCATCCGCGGCTTCCTGGTCGAGCGCGGCATGAAGGGGTTCACCGCGCCGAAGATCGAGGGCAAGTTCTCGCTGCGCGCCTCGGTGACCGGCATGCTGTCCTTCCAGGACGTGTTCATCCCCGATGCCAACGTGCTGCCCGGAGTCACCGGGCTCAAGGGCCCGTTCAGCTGCCTCAACCGCGCCCGCTACGGCATCGCCTGGGGCGCGCTCGGGGCCGCCGAGTTCTGCTGGCATGCGGCGCGCCAGTACACGCTCGATCGACGCCAGTTCGGACGCCCGCTGGCCGCCAACCAGCTGATCCAGAAGAAGCTCGCCGACATGCAGACCGAGATCACCCTCGGGCTGCACTCGGTGCTGCAACTGGGCCGGTTGATGGACTCGCATCTGGCCACGCCCGAGATGGTGTCGCTGCTCAAGCGCAACTCCTGCGGGAAGGCGCTGGACATCGCCCGCGTCGCGCGCGACATGCACGGCGGCAACGGCATCGCCGACGAGTACCACGTGATCCGCCACGTGATGAACCTCGAGGCGGTGAACACCTACGAGGGCACGCACGACATCCACGCGCTGATCCTCGGTCGCGCGCAGACCGGCATCCCGGCCTTCGGCGGCTGATCGCCGGCGATGCCTGCGGCGGTCGGGCAGCCCGTGCCGGGTCCGTGCCTGGGCGCGGGTGCCACGGAAGTGGCGGCGATCGCCGCCAACCCCGCGCAGACCCGTCCGGACCACCCGGATGCCAGGGGTTCGCATTGCGTCGACCGGCCGGCCTGCACCGGCCCGCACGCTGGAGACACACGATGAGCGCGCCGCTGAAGGACATCCGGGTGCTGGACCTGTCGCGTGTGCTGGCAGGGCCCTGGTGCAGCCAGAACCTGGCCGACCTCGGCGCCGAGGTGATCAAGGTCGAACGGCCCGGCGCCGGCGACGACACCCGCGGCGGGGGGCCCCCGTTCGCGAAGTCGCCGGACGGCACGCCCACGCGGGAGTCGGCCTACTTCCTGTCGACCAACCGCGGCAAGCGGTCGATCACCCTCGATCTCTCGCGCCCCGAGGGCCAGGCGATCGCCCGCGAACTCGCCGCGAAGTCCGACATCCTGCTCGAGAACTACAAGGTCGGCGGGCTGGCGAAGTACGGCCTCGACTACCCGACGCTCGCGCAATCCTGCCCCCGGCTCATCTACTGCTCGATCACCGGCTTCGGCCAGACCGGTCCCTATCGCGAGCGTGCCGGCTACGACTTCCTGATGCAGGGCATGGGCGGCCTGATGAGCATCACCGGCGAGCCCGACGACGTCCCCGGCGGCGGACCGCTGAAGGCCGGGATCGCGGTCACCGACATCATGACCGGCCAGTACGCGACCATCGCGGTGCTCGCCGCGCTTCAGGCGCGCCATGCCACCGGCCGCGGCCAGCACATCGACCTCGCGCTCTTCGACGTGCAGGTGTCCTACCTCTCCAACCAGGCGATGCACTACCTCGTCTCGGGCGAAGTCCCTCCGCGCATCGGCAACGGCCACCCGAGCATCGTGCCCTACCAGACCTTCCGCGCCGCCGATGGCAGCATCATCGTCGCCACCGGCAACGACGGCCAGTACCAGCGGCTGTGCACGGTGCTCGGCCTGCCCGAGCTCGCGCAGGATCCGCGCTTCCTGCGCAATGCCGATCGCGTGAGGAACCGGCATGAGCTCGCCGCGCTGCTGGGTGCGGCCATCGCGCGCGAGACGATGGACCACTGGATCGCCGCACTCGAAGCCGCCGGCGTACCCTGCGGCCCGATCAACACGATGGACCGCGTGTTCGCCGACCCCCAGGCACAGGCGCGCGGGCTCTCCTTCCGCCTGCCGCATCCGACCGCAGGCGAGGTGCCGGTGGTGGCCAGTCCGCTGCGCTTCTCCGACACCCCGGTCGAGCACGTGCGCCCGCCCCTGCTCTCCGAGCACACCGAGGCAGTGCTCACCGAACTGCTCGGCCGCAGCCATGAGCAGGTGGCTGCCTTGCGCGAGTCGGGCATCGTCTGAGCCGCGCGACGCAGTCCGGGTCGGGCGCCCGACGGGTTGGTCGGCCTGCCGTCCACTGCACGGGCCGCCCGGGCCACCGCGCGTGACGGTCGCCCGGGCAGCGTCGACCCCATCGAACCCACGGCCCGCGCGGACCGACCCCGGGAAGGCACCGTCCGGGCGCGGCGAGCACGCTCGGGGGAGGTGCGATCGGCGGGGCCTCGGGCGAGGCCGCCGCGCGCTGCTTCACGCCTCGCCCGGCAGCCGATCACGGCTGCACGAGCGGGGCGGGCTCAGAACCGCCAGGTGCCGGTGAAGTGCAGTTTCACGAAACCGTCGGGCGTGCCCGGCGTGCCGGTGGTGCCGGGCAGTCCGCGGATCACGTAGGCGAGGTCGGCCGACACGTCGAGCGAGCGCTGCCAGTTCCAGCGCGCACCGACCCCGGTACTGGTGGCGGACAGTCCCCCGACCAGCGCCCCCGGCACCGGGTTCGGTCCCTGGCGCAGGTACGCGTAGCCGTGGTCGACGAACAGCGCCGGACGCACCCCGGCGAACAGCGCGGGGCCGGTGCCCTCCAGGGTGAGCGTGAAGCCGCGCTCGCCGCCGTACTCGCGCTCGCGCAGGCCACGCACCGAGGTCGCCCCGCCGAGACCGAACTGTTCCCCGGAGATCAGCAGGTCGCCGGAATACTGGCCGCGCAACCGGGACGCCAGCACCCAGGTGCCCGCCGCATAGCTGGCGTCCAGACCGCCGCGCCACGCAGCCCAGTTGGCAGTCGCACCGTTGCGTGCGGCGGCGAACTCCGCACTGGACGACCCTCCGGCATTCACCGCGTATTCGACATGGCCGGTCGCCCCGCCCCATGCGCGTTCCGCACGGACCTGGTAGCGCAACGACACCGGTCGCGTGACCACGGGGTTGCCTGGCAGGGGCACGCCCGAGGCATCGACCTGGCTGCGGAAATCACGCTCGTCGATCGCGACCGAGACCAGCTGGGTCATGTCGGCCGCGCGAGGCAGCGTCGCGGTGTACTTGAGACCGAAGAAGGTACCCTGGCCGCGCACGTTGAACGGCTGGCCGCCGACCGGCAGCGACCCGGTGTTGGTGTCCGAATACAGGTAGTAGGCCGACACCTGGCCGCTCGCCCCGTACAGGGGGAATGCGTAGTAGCCAGCGTACTGGGCAACCGTCTCCGGCTTGCTCGGCGAGGTGGTGTAGGCGAAGGTCGCCGCGTGGTCGCGATCGAACAGGTTGCTGTGCTGCACGCCCAGCGTGAGGCGGGAGTAGCCGGTGTTGCGGTTGATCAGGTTGTACTCGTCGCGGGAGTTGCCCGTGAGGGTGGCGAACACCTGCACCGGGCTCGCATCGCGGACCTGCACCTCCGCGTCGATCGCATCGGCCGCCTTGCTCTCGCGCAGCGTCACGTTGACCCGCTTGACCGGATGCTCGTTCGCAAGCGAGATCTGCCGGGACATCGAGGCCACGTCCGGCGTGCTGCCGGGCCGCAGCGCCGGCAGGCTGCGACGCACGTTGTCCGCGGAGAAGAACTGGTTGCCCGAGACCCTGACCTCGCCCAGCGTGAAGCGCAGCACGTCGAGCCGCACCACGCCGCCCTGCGGCCGCTGCGCCGGCAGCACCACCCGGTGGAACGTGTAGCCCTGCTCACGCAGCGCGCTCTCCAGCGACGCCGCAGCGGCCTCCAGCGTGTCCAGGCTGCGGTGCTCGCCCAGGTGGGTACGCAGCACCTCGGCCGTGCGCAGAGCACCCAGAGGATTGTCGCCGGTCACCTCGAAGCGCTCGACCACGAGCAGTACCGCACCGGTCGGCGTCGCGGGTGCGTTCGACTGCGCC
>JBIPNU010000261.1:0-4502 GCA_044370615.1 Burkholderiales bacterium | reverse complement strand
GGCCGGGCTCGAGGTCGCGGCACAGGCGCTCGAACAGGCGACTGACCTGCCCCGGGGTCCCCACACCGATCGTGTCGCCGATCGACACCTCGTAGCACCCCATCTCCAGCAGCGCCGCGCTCACCCGGGCCACGGCTGCGGGATCGACATCACCCTCGTACGGGCAGCCCAGCGCGACCGATACGTAGCCCCGCACCCGCCAGCCCCGGGCCCGCGCCGCCCGCGCGACCTCGCCGAGGCGCTCGAGGCTCTGCGCGATCGTGCAATGGGTATTTCGCATCGCGAACGACTCGGTGGCGGCGGTGAAGACCGCGACCTCGCCCACCGGCACGCCGAGCGCGCGTTCGAGTTCGACCGCCGCCTCCAGCCCCTTCAGGTTGGGGACCAGCACCGGGTAGTCGACGCCCGCGCGACGCCGCAGCCGCTGCAGCACCTGGGCGGTGTCGGCCATGCGCGGCACCCAGCGCGGGGAGACGAAGGCGCCGCCCTCCACCGCCGGCAGCCCGCAGGCGGCAAGCCGCTCGATCAGCTCCACCCGGGTGGCGACGGGAACCGCGCAGGGCTCGTTCTGGAGTCCATCGCGCGGCCCGACCTCGACCACGCGCACGCTCGGGGGCAGGCTCCGCGCCACGGCGCTCAGCGGCCGCGCGATCGCGACTTCGAGCCGCCTTCGCGCGCGGACACGCGCGCCTTGGCCTCGGCCACCCATGGCGTGTCGCGCCGCTCGAGGAAGGCGGCAATCCCGGCGCGACCCTCGGGGCTCGCGCGCAGTCCGGCGATCAGCGCCGCCGATTGCGCCACCAGCGCGTCGTCGATGGGGCTGGCGGCGACCCTGGCGATCCATGCCTTGCCGTGCGCCAGCGCCTGGGGCCCCGCCCGGAACAGCAGGGTCACCAGCGCATTGAGCGTCGGCGTGAGTTCGTGCTCCTCGACGATGTCGTGCACCAGCCCGATCCGGTAGGCCTCCGGGGCGTCGAAGGTCTCGGCGGTGAGCACATAGCGGCGCGCCTGGCGCTCGCCGACCGCGGCCATCACATAGGGCGTGACCACTGCCGGCACCAGCCCCAGCCTCACCTCCGACAGGCAGAACTTCGCCTCGCGCGTGGCGATCGCGATGTCGCAGCAGGCGACCAGCCCCAGCCCGCCTGCGTAGGCCGGCCCGTGCACGCGCGCGATCGTGGGCTTGGACAGCCGGTACAGCGTGTTCATCAGCCTCGCGAGCGCGAGCGCATCGCGCTCGTTGTCGGCCGCGGGGTAGTCGGCGGTGCGCCGCATCCAGTTGAGGTTGGCGCCCGCGGAGAAGCTCGTGCCGTTGCCGGCGAGGATCACCACCCGCACCGCCGGGTCGGCGTCCAGCGCGTCGAGCACGGCCGTGAGCTCGGCGACCATCACGTCGTCGAACGCGTTGTGCACGTCGGGCCGGTCCAGCGTGAGCGTCGCGATGCCATCGGCGTCGACGCCCACCGTCACGCTGGTGAGCGGCGAGGCGGCGATCGGCGCGCGCGTGCCCGGGCGGGCGCGCGCGGCCTTGCGCGAGGCGGCGGGACGGGTGGCCGGCTGGGCCGGTTTCCTGCGGACGGCGGGCATGGGCGGTCTCCGTGGATGCGGGCGAGGGTCTGGGCAACCCTGTGCGTGTCCCGGCAGGTGGCCCTGCGGGGCCGCCATTGTGCCGCAGCGGCACCCGAGACGAGGACGGGCGCCGGCGGCCGGCCGGCCCCCGTCAGGATGCGCGAGTCGGTTCGGCGGCGGATGCCCGCCGCGCGCGGTCAGTCGGCGTAGACGCCGGCCTTGCGGATGATCGGACCCCACTTCGCGATTTCCTTCGCGAGGTGGTCGCGCAGCCCCTGCGGCGTGGCGAGTTCCATGCGCACGGGCTCGGCGCCGAACTCCGCGATGCGGCTGCGGAAGGTCGGGTCCTTCAGCAGCGTCTGCAGCGCAGCGTTGAGTCGCGTGACCGCGTACTTCGGGGTGTTGCGCGGCGCGTAGAGGCCGTGCCAGACCGCAAGCTCGAAGCCGGGCAGCCCTGCCTCGGCGAGCGTGGGCACGTCGGGCAGCTGGGACAGCCGCGCGGGCGAGGTGGCGCCGATCGCCTTCACCTTGCCAGCCTTGATCTGCTGCACGGTGTTCGTGGTCTGGTCGCAGAGCAGGTCGACCTGACCGCCGACCAGGTCGTTCATCGCCGGCCCGGTGCCCTTGTAGGGAATCGTGTTGAGGTCGATGCCCACGGTGCTCATGAACAGCAGGCCGCACAGGTGCGACGCGGCGCCCAGGCCCGCGTTGGCCAGCGTGACCTTCTGCTGGTTGGCCTTGAGGTAGCCGATCAGGTCCTTCAGGTTGGTCACCGGCAAGGTGGCCCGGGTGATCAGGGTCATCGGCACGTCGGCCACCTGCCCGATCATCTCGAAATCCTTCAGCGGGTCGAACGGCAGCTTGCGGTAGAGCGCCGGTGCCGTCGACATGCCGATGTGCATCAGCAGGATGGTGTGACCATCGGGTGACGCGCGGGCGACCTTGTCCACGCCGATCGTGCCGCCGGCGCCGGCGGCATTCTCGACGAGCACCGTCTGCTTCAACTGCTGCTGGAAGTTCTGCGCCATCAGGCGCGCGAGCGTGTCGGTAGGCCCGCCCGCGGCGAAGGGCACGACGATGGAGATCGGGCGGGTGGGGAACTCCTGGGCGACGGCGCTACCGGCCGCGACCAGCGCGATGACACCCGCGGTACGGGCGAAGGTCTTCCACATGGCTAGCCTCCTTGGATGAATCGATGCCGACGGTTGCGGGCGCGCACCGAGGCGCCACGCCGCGTGGCCACGCGGCGCATCGCCATGGGCGTTTTTCGTCGTTGTCCCGGGAGTGTGGCAGAAGCCCGCGCGCGTTGCTGGAAAACACGAGGAGCGCCGGGCGCCGGTCACTCGGGCGACCTCGTGCCCGTCGACCGTGCGGGGACCCGCCGACCGCCGGGCCCGGCGCGCGACACGGGGTGATCGCGCCGGGGGCACGCGGCCCGGCGGCGCAGGTCATCCCTCCGGGGCCGATGCGCGGGCATGCGGTCGCGCCGCGTACGCCCCGGACCGCCTGCACGAACGCCCGCGCCCGCAGCCACCCGCCGGGCTCGCGCAAGCCTCGGGAACCCGCCTGTCGCCTCAGCGGGCGCTCGTCTGCTCCAGCTGCGCGATCACCTGGTCGAGGCGGTCGTTGCCCCAGAATGGCTCGCCGTCGACCATGAAGAACGGGGAGCCGAAGACTCCCGCCTGCATCGCGCGCTCGGTCGCCGCGCGTGGCAGGCCCTTCACCTCGGGATCGGCCAGCGCAGTGGCAAGCGCGGCGCGGTCCATGCCCTGGCCGGCGGCGACCTCGATCACCACCGCCGGGTCGCCGATGTCGCGATCGGAGACGAACAGCGCTTCGAAGAGCCCGCGGGCGAGGGCGCGGGCAGCCGCGGGGTCGTCACGCTGCATCCAGTAGAACGCCCGGCAACCGGCCTGGCCGCTGACCGGGAATCGGGTCGGATGCCGGTAGGGCAGCCCGAGCAGCCGGGCAGTGCGCGGGATGTCGACGCGCGCGTACTCGCCCTTCAGCGGCTGGCTGGGCAGCGGGCGGCCACCGGTGACCTCGAACACGACCCCGAGGAGGATCGGGTGCCAGGCGACCTCGCGACCTTGCCGGCCGACGAGTTCGTCGACCCGGCAGGCGGCGAAATACCCGTAGGGAGAGGAGAAGTCGAAGTAGAAGTCGACCGGAGCCATCGCGCGCGCTAGCAGCGCTCGATCGCCATCGCCACCGCCTCGCCGCCGCCGATGCACAGCGTGGCCATGCCGCGCCGGCCACCGTACTGCTCCAGCGCGGAGAGCAGCGTGACCACGATACGCGCGCCCGAGGCGCCGATCGGGTGGCCCAGCGCGCAGGCGCCGCCGTGGACGTTGACCTTCTCCGCCGGCAGCGCAAGGTCGTGCATCGCCGCCATCGTGACCACGGCGAACGCCTCGTTCACCTCGAACAGATCGACATCGCCCACCGACCAGCCGGTGGCATCGAACAGCTTCTTCATCGCGCCCACCGGGGCGGTGGTGAACCACTGCGGTTCGTGCGAGTGGCTGGTGGCCGCGACGATGCTGGCGAGCGGAGTCAGCCCGCGCGTCTCGGCCTCGGACCGGCGCATCAGCACCAGCGCCGCCGCGCCGTCGGAGATCGAGCTCGAGTTGGCCGGGGTGACCGTGCCGTCCTTGCGGAACACCGGCTTGAGTTGCGGGATCTTGTCGAGGTTGGCCTTGAGCGGCTGCTCGTCGATCTTCACCACCGTCTCGCCGCGCGAGGTCTTGATCGTGAACGGGGTGATCTCGCGCTCGAAGCGCCCGTCCTTCACCGCGGCCTGCGCCTTGTTGAGCGAGTCGATCGCGAAGCGGTCCTGCGCCTCGCGGGTGAAGCCGTACTTGGTGGCGGTGTCCTCGGCGAAGGTGCCCATCAGGAGGCACTTGTCCTAGGCATCATCCAGGCCGTCGAGG
>JBIPNU010000260.1:0-4531 GCA_044370615.1 Burkholderiales bacterium | reverse complement strand
GCCCGCGCGCGTGCTGATCGTCGCAACCGCGCTGATCGCGTATGCCACGCTCGCCTGCGGCCTGGCGATCGACCGCTACGGGTTCAACCTCGCGCCGGCCGACGGGCGTGGCATGCTCATCGCCGCGATGGGCATCGCCACGCTGGCCTGGTTCCTGTCGGAGGCCTGGCTCGCGACGGCGCCCTGCGCGCCCCGCGCCGCCGGCGTCGCGACCCGGGCGGCGTTCCTGTTCTCGCTCGCGCTGTCCGTGGCGCTGGACTTCCGCGGCCTGTTCTTCCTGCTGATCATCCTGCCAGCCATCCTCGCGCTGTTCCTCGTCCAGGGCCTGCTGGCGCGATGGGCCACGCAGGCGACCGGTCGCGCATGGATCGGAGCGCTGGGCGGCGCGATCGCCTTCGCCTGGGCGGTCGCGGTCACGTTCCCCGCCGTGCGCGCCTGATCGGCGCGAGCGAGTTCGACCTGCAGCGGCGCCTGCCGGATACGACCGACCGGGGCGCGCCCGACAGGGCCGTGCTCACTCGGGATTTCGACCGCGAGGCGAGCGAGCTAGCGCAGCACGAACGGGTTGGCGACCTCGGCTGCGGTGGAGATCCACACGCTCTTGGTCTGCAGGTACTCGCGGATCATGTCCTGCCCGCTTTCGCGGCCGATCCCGCTGCGCTTGTAGCCGCCGAACGGCGAGAGGTAGGACACGGCCCGATAGGTGTTGACCCACACCGTGCCCGCTCGCAGCCGCTCGCTCATCCGGATCGCGCAGCGCATGTTCTGCGTCCACACGCCGGCCGCGAGCCCGAACGGCACGTCGTTGGCGATGCGCACCGCGTCGGCTTCGTCGTCGAAGGGGATCACCGCCAGCACCGGACCGAATACTTCTTCCTGCGCGATGCGCATCGCGTTGTCCACGCCGGTGAAGATGGTGGGCTCGACGAACCAGCCGGTGCCGCACTCGGGTCGCCGGGCGCGCTCGCCGCCCAGCACCGCACGCGCGCCTTCGCCGCGGGCGATGTCGATGTAGCCGAGGATCTTCTCGAATTGCGGCAGGTTGGTGACCGGCCCCACCTGAGTGGTCGACTCCATCGGGTTGCCCATGCGCGCGGTGCGCGCGAGCGCAACCAGCCGCTCGACGAACGCGTCGTGGATCGAGCGCTGCACCAGCAGCCGCGAGCCCGCGATGCAGGTCTGGCCGGTGGCGGCGAAGATGCCCGACACCACGCCCTTGACCGCATTGTCCAGTTCGGCGTCGGCGAACACGATGTTGGGCGACTTGCCGCCCAGTTCCATGCTCACGCGCTTGAGTCCGCGCGCAGCCGTCTCGTAGATGAGTTGCCCGGTGCGATCCGAGCCGGTGAACGCCACCTTGGCCACCCGCGGGTGCTCGACCAGCGGCGTGCCGACCTCGGCGCCGAACCCGGTGACCACGTTCACCACCCCCGGCGGGAACCCTGCCCGCACGATCAGGTCCATGAACTCCAGCAGCGAGGCCGAGGTGTACTCCGAGGGCTTGATCACCACGGTGTTGCCTGCCGCCAGTGCCGGCGCGAGCTTCCAGGCGGTGAGCAGCAGCGGCGAGTTCCACGGGATGATGCAGGCCACGACCCCCAGCGGCTCCTGCCGGGTGTAGTTGAGCGTGTCGGGCTTGTCCGTGGGGATCACCGCCCCCTCGATCTTGTCGGCCAGCCCCCCGTAGTAGCGGTACCACTGCGCCATGTACGCGGTCTGGGCGGACATCTCGGCGTAGAGCTTGCCGTTGTCGCGTACTTCGATGCCCGCGAGCCGCTGCGCCTCGGGGCCGATCAGGTCGGCCAGGCGCAGCAGCAACGCACCTCGCTGCGAGGCGGTCATCGATGACCACGGCCCGCGTTCGAAGGCCTCGTGCGCCGCGAGTACCGCCCGATCGACGTCGCGCGCATCCCCCCGTGCCACCATGGCCCACGGCTGCCCGGTGTACGGGTCGTGGCTCTCGAAGTACTGCCCCCCGGCAGGCTCGACCGCCTGCCCGGCGATGTGGTGCCGATAGACCGGCAGCGCGTTCATCTCAGCGCCCCCGGGCGCGCGATCGGCCGGGCGCCGGGGATGACGCGGGGATGGACCACGGATGGGCGACGGCGGGCCCGAGCAGCGCGTCGCGGAAGCGGCTGCGGATGTACGGCCCGTCGCGCATCGGAAGCGTCATCGGCGGCTGCGCAGGATCGACCTTGATGTCGACGAACACCGGCCCGGGCGCCGAGCGCAGCAGCGGCAGCGCACGCTCGAAGCCGGCGCGATCGCGTACGCACTCCGCGATGGGGAAGCCCGCGCTCTTCGCGATGCCCGCCAGATCGACGCCGCGACCGGTGTGGGTGCCCTGCATGCCGGTCTCGACGTAATGCTCGTTGTCCATGACCGCGATGGCGAGGTTGTTCACGCGCTCGCAGGCGATGGTGGCCAGGCTGCCCAGGCCCATCAGCATCTCGCCGTCGCCGGTGATGCACAGCACCCGCCGGGCCGGCTGCGCGAGCGCGAGGCCCATCGCCACCATGGCCGCCCCGCCCATGCCCGCCCAGTTGTAGAAGTTGAGCGGGTGGTCCCCGGTGGAGAACACGTCGTAGCAGGTCGTCCCCAGCCCGGTGACCACCAGCAGGTCGCCGCGCTCGGCCAGCATCGCCTCGACCAGGGGACGACGCAGCAGCGCCGCCGACGCTCCGATCGCCGACCTTCCGGCCCCGGACGCCATGCCCGCCCTCGTCGCGGCCTCCGCGCCCGAGCGTTCTGCCCGCCCCATCTTCGCCTGCGCACGGCGGACATCCGCCGCGCGGCCCGATCCTGCCGCCATCGCCACCTCCCGGGGATCGCGCGCGACCGATCCCGGCCGCGGGCATCGCCCTTTACTTGCTCCAGTTCTTCGCGCCGATCGCGCGCTGCCCGATCAGCACCGCCACCGCCCGCCCGGTGTTGAAGGCCATCTTCGCGGCCGCGGCCACGGTCTCGGCGATGCGCTCGCGATCGTCAACCTCGTAGACCAGCGCGCCCACCGACTCCAGCGCCGCCCGCGTGCCCTGCCCCATCGGCAACTGCCACGGGTTGAACTCGGCCCACTGACCGCGCATGGTCACCAGCATCAGCAACGGAACGCGCATCTCGATCGGCGCGGCGAGCATGTTGATCGTGTTGCCCACGCCGGAGGACTGCATCAGCAGCACATGCCGCTCCCCACCCAGCCACGCGCCCTGACCCATCGCCACCCCCTCCTGCTCGGTGGTGAGGGATACGGTGCGCATGTCCGGGTTGGCCCGGCAGCGTTCGATCAGCCGGCCATGGCCGGCATCGGGCACATAGGACACCTGCCGGATGCCGGCAGCGAGCAGTTCGGCATAGACCTCATCGGGCCAGCCACGGGTTGCTTCAGCCAAAGCGGCTCCACCTGCGGTTGCATTGCCACCACCTCGCGCCGGGCGCGCGATTCGCCTGCCCGGCGGGCAGACCGCACCGGCTCAGGCCTCGGTGACTCGACTGACTTCTTGCCGACGATCATAGGGTGAGGCATTGGCGAGGGTCAAGCCGGATCGGTTGCGGCAGCGAGCCGATATAATCCGCCCGTCGCAGACCTGACGCTCGAGGCCTGCGCCCCGGCGACGCCCGCTACCGTCGCCCGTCGCCGCGCAGGCAAGCCGATGCGTGACGTGCACCGGCCGCGTCACCACGACCCACGACCGCGCGACCGCGCGTCCCGGCCCCGCCGCCGCGCATCACCGGCCGTCCGACCGAACCCGCCGCAGGACCCTGCCTGATGACCCTCGCATCCTCCGACCCCCATGAGCCCCTGCGTGCCGCGGTGCGCGACCTGTGTGCCGCGTTCGACGGCGAATACTGGCGCCGCATCGACGAGGAGCGCAGCTACCCCGAGGCCTTCATCAAGGCGCTCGAGGAGTCCGGCTGGCTCGGCGCGCTGATCCCGGAGGAATACGGCGGATCCGGCGTGACACTGACCGAGGCCTCGATCATCCTCGAGGAGATCAACCGCAGCGGCGGAAACTCCGGGTACGTGCACGCGCAGATGTACACGATGGGCACGGTGCTGCGCCACGGATCCGAGGAACAGAAGCGCCGCTACCTCCCCGGCATCGCCTCGGGCGCACTGCGGCTGCAATCGTTCGGCGTGACCGAACCCACCACCGGTACCGACACGACCAACCTCAAGACCACTGCGGTGCGTCGAGGCGATCGCTACGTGGTCAACGGCCAGAAGGTGTGGATCTCCCGGGTGCTCTACTCCGACCTGATGCTGCTGCTCGCGCGCACCACGCCGAAGGAGCAGTGCGCGCGCCGCTCCGACGGCCTGTCGGTGTTCATCGTCGACCTGAAGGCCTCGATCGGCAAGGGGCTCACCGTCAAGCCGATCCGCAACCTGATGAACCACCAGACCAACGAGCTGTTCTTCGACGACCTCGAAGTGCCCGCCGAGAACCTGATCGGCGAGGAAGGCAAGGGCTTCAAGTACATCCTCGACGGCATGAACGCCGAGCGCATCCTGATCGCCGCCGAGTGCATCGGC
>JBIPNU010000259.1:0-4538 GCA_044370615.1 Burkholderiales bacterium | reverse complement strand
TCCCGCCCCGGCGCTCGAGGCGCGCCAGGCGCGGGTGACGCTCGACCTGTTCGCCCCGCTGGCCAACCGGCTGGGGGTCTGGCAACTCAAGTGGGAACTCGAGGACCTCGCCTTCCGGTTCGCCGAGCCGGACACCTACCGGCGGATCGCGCGGCTGCTCGACGAGAAGCGCGCGGACCGCGAGTCTCTGGTGACCGAGGTGATGCAGGCGCTGCGCGACGAACTGTCGGCCGCGGGCATCGACGCGCAGGTGACCGGTCGGCCGAAGCACATCTACAGCATCTACCGGAAGATGGGCCGCAAGGGCGTGGACTTCGGCGACCTGCACGACGTGTTCGGCGTGCGCGTGCTGGTACCCGAGGTGCGCGACTGCTACACCGTGCTCGGGCTGGTGCACCACCGCTGGACGCCGATACCGCGCGAGTTCGACGACTACATCGCCAAGCCCAAGGGCAACGAATACCGCTCGCTGCACACCGCGGTGATCGGGCCGCGCGGCCGCGCGGTCGAGGTGCAGATCCGCACCCACGAGATGCACCGCCACGCCGAACTGGGTGTGGCCGCGCACTGGGCCTACAAGGAGGGCGCAGCCCGCGCCGGCGGCGACTACGACCAGCGCATCGGCTGGCTGCGCGGACTGCTCGACTGGCGCGACAGTCTGGCCGGCGAGGCCGAGGGCTCGCTCGCGCAGCGCTTCCGCACCGGGCTGTTCGACGACGTGGTCTATGCACTCACGCCGCAGGGCCGGGTGGTGGACCTGCCCGCAGGGTCGACACCGGTCGACTTCGCCTACGCGCTGCACACCGAGCTGGGTCATCGCTGTCGCGGCGCGCGCGTCGACGGCGCGATCGTCCCGCTCACCTTTCCGCTGGCGAACGGGCAGACGGTGGAGATCGTCGCCGCGAAGGAGGGCGGCCCGTCGCGCGACTGGCTGAACCCGGCGCTGGGCTTCGCGCGCAGTTCGCGCGCCCGCAACAAGGTGCGCCAGTGGTTCAACGCGCAGAACCTCGTGGCCAGCATCGCGCAGGGCCGGGCGGTGGTCGAACGCGAGCTGCAGCGTCTGGGCATGACCGCCTTCAACCTCGACCTGCTCGCGCCCAGGCTGGGCCACGCGCGGCTCGACGAGGCGCTGGCGGCGATCGCCCGCGGGGACGTGAACCAGCGCCAGCTGCAGGCGGCGCTGCGCGAGTCCGACGAGCCGGCCGCGCCTGCCGAGGAGGACACGCTGCCGCTGTCGCGTCCGGCCCGCGGCGACGGCAGCGCACGCGGGGTGCTGGTGGTCGGCGTCGACAAGCTGCTCACCGCGCTCGCTCGCTGCTGCAAGCCGGCGCCCCCGGACGCGATCGTCGGTTTCGTGTCGCGCGGACGCGGCGTGACCGTGCATCGCCGCGATTGCCCGAACGTGTCCCGACTGCCCACCGAGCGGCTGATCGAATCGGCCTGGGGTGCGGGCGAGGGTGGACGCTACCCGGTCGACCTCGAGGTGGTCGCGAGCGATCGGCAGGGCTTGTTGCGGGACATCTCGGAGGTGCTCGCGCGCGAGAAGGTCAACGTGACCGCGACGCAGACGGCCACGCGCGCGGACACCGCACGCATGCGCTTCACCGTCGAGGTGCTCGACGTCGCGCAGATCCGGCGCCTGCTGGCGATGATCGACGACGTCCCGGGCGTGGCCTCGGTTCGACGGCACTGAGGCGGCGGGGCGACGACGGGCGAGCCGCGCCGGCCGGGCGATGGACTAGAAGCCGTGCTCCTTGAGCCACGCACCCAGCGGCACGCTCCACAGCCGTCCGCCCACGGCCAGCAGGCGGTGTCCGTCCTCTGCGGGCACCGGCTCGGTGCCGACGAAACGCGCATTGCTGCCGCCGGCGGCGAACGCCGCGTGCCACCGCCTCGGGGCCTCCTCGCCCCAGTAGAGATCGTTGGGCGCGTACAGCCAGATGCTGGGCACCCGGGTGCTGCGGCCCCACTCGGCCATCAGCGCCTCGGTGAGCTGCGGCTCGCACATGCGGCCTTTCGACAGCGGCGAGCCGCCGGAGCCCCCCGCGAAATTGATGCAGCCGATCACGCCCGGGAGGTTGGCCGAGCAGGCTGCAACCGTGGCGAGGCCGCCGACCGACTGCCCGGAGATCAGGATGCGATCGGTGCGCGCCCACGGCTGCTGCCGCACCCACTGGACCGCGAGCGCGACGGCCTCGGCCGCGGGCGTCGCGGTGAGTCGAGGCTGGGGACGAGAGATGCACTCGCCCCATTCGTTGTAGCGGGCCCCCGAGTATTCGCGGTCGGGGCCCCCGGTGGCGCCATACCCGGGCCGGATCGGTGCGACCACCGCGTACCCGCGCTGCAGCCAGTAGCGCACGTGGCCGAGTCCCACCGGGTTGACGAGGCCCCGGCGCTCGGCATCGGTGCCCGCGCGGCCGTGCGAGAACACCAGCACCGGGTGGGGACCTTCGCCGGCGGGACGGAAGACCTGCGTGACCATCGCGATCTCGCTGCCGAGGGAACCGGCCCCGGGCACCGCGATCCTTGCGATCTCCGGCTTCGGCG
The DNA here is from genome assembly GCA_044370615.1 of Burkholderiales bacterium. Classification (GTDB taxonomy): domain Bacteria; phylum Pseudomonadota; class Gammaproteobacteria; order Burkholderiales; family CAIKXV01; genus CAIKXV01. Next base: position 1,991 of record JBIPNU010000259.1, on the reverse strand, counting down.
TCTCCGTGGGTGACTGTGCCCGCACGACCGGCACGAAGAGCCCGATCAGCAGCACGAGTGCGGCGGCCACCGCACTCGGCCCGTGCACGGCCGCGGCGATCGCTCGCGAAGGCATCGGTCGCGCTCCGACGCGGTCGCAACTGCACGCGGCGCGGGCGACGGCGGGCACATGCTCGGGGGTCACCCTCGCGCGCCCGATTCGAAGCAGGCCGGAGGCCCGCCAGGGCGCCCTACCGCCACGCCTCGCGCGCAGCCCGCGCATCGTTCTCGTGATGTCACCGATCGGCATGGCGCTGATCAGACCGGCCCGCCGCCGAGGAACTCCTCGGCGTTCTTCCACCAGATGCGCTTGCGCTCGGCATCGGTGAGCCCCGGCACCTTCTCGAGGTTGTCGACCGGGTGCAGGTCGCCCATGTCGAACGGGTCGTCGGTGCCCAGCACCACCCGATCGGCCCCGACCTGCTCGATCAGGAAGCGCACCGCCTTGGGGTTGTGCGCGAGCGCGTCGAACCAGAACCGGCGCAGCAGGTCCATCGGCGGGGTGCCGGTGAGCGCCTTGGGTTCCTCGCGCACCTGGTGGCCCCACTGGAAGCGACCGATGTCGGCGGCGGTGAAGCCGCCGGCGTGCGGCAGCAGGAAGCGCAGGTCCTTCAGTTCGTCGAGCGCGCCGCTGAACATCAGGTTCGCGACCATGATGGTCGTGTCGAGCGGGTTGCCGATGAGGTTGGTGAGGTAGTAGCAATCGAGTCGTCCGGTCGCGCCGATGTTCTCCGGGTGGGTGAAGATCGACACGTCGAGTTCCTGCGCGCGGCGAAGGATCGGACGAAAGCGCGGGGAGGCCAGTTCCTCGCCGGCGATCGAGGTGGCGATCTCCAGCGCGCGAAAGCCGTAGGCCTTGACCGCATGCTCGAGTTCGGCCACCGCGAGGTCGGGGTGCTGCATCGGCACGCTCGCCATGCCGCGCAGCCGGTCGGGGCGCTCGGCCACCATCTTCGCGATGCCCTCGTTGACCGCGCGTGCGGTGCGCGCCGCGTCCGCCTCCTTCTGCCAGTAGCAGAACGCCTGGGGGCCGGTGGAGATGTACGAGATATCGATCTTCATCCGGTCCATCTTCTCGACCTTGCCCTCGCCGCTGTGGTACTCGGGCTCGAGCTCGAACTGGTTTCGCCCGCGCGAGTAGTAGCGCTTGCCGTCGCGGCGCACGATCTTCGCCTTGTAGAGCTCGGGGTCGGTCGCGTGCTCCATCAGGTCGAGGACGGTGTCGGGCAGCACGTGGCTGTGAAGGTCGACTTTCTTCATGCGGGACTCCTCCGGTGGGTGCGTGATTGTGCCGCAACGCTGAAGGTACCGCGCTCGAAGTGCGAGCCGATCTCGGCGACGACCAGCGCGGCGAGCGCCTCGACCGCAGCCGGGTCGGCCGGGCGCGTGGCCTGGGCGAGCACGAGCATGCGGTTGAGCGCCGCGTCGGCGAGCGGCCAGGCCGACAGGCGGCCGGCGCGGATGTCCTCGCCGAAGGTCGACACCGGCATCAGCGCGTGGCCTGCCCCGCGCAGCAGCAGCGAGCGGATCGCGTCGATCGAGTCGATCTCCACCTCGACGTTGAGCCGCAGCGCGAGTCGGTCGAGCTGCTCGGCCAGCGCCTGGCGGATGCCGTCGGAGAGCAGCAGCGGCAGCCGGGCGAGTTCGGCGCGGGTGAGGAAGGCCTGGGGGCCGGGCGCGTGCCGGCCGACCACGACCATCGGCTCGGCGACCAGCGGGGTGTAGCGCAGCGCCCGGGCCGGCTCGGGATTGGTGAGCAGCGCGACATCGACCCGCCCCGCGCCGAGCGCATCGAAGAGTTGCGGGCTGAAACCTTCGACCACCTTGATCGACAGGCCTGGCGCCTCGGTGCGCGCCCGCTCCACGCAGCCGGGGACCAGCCAGCCCCCGACCGTGGGCGACACGCCCAGGATCACGCGGCCGCGCCCGGCGCGTCCGCGATCGGAGAGTTC
>JBIPNU010000258.1:0-4546 GCA_044370615.1 Burkholderiales bacterium | reverse complement strand
CACGGCCGACCCCGGACCTCGGCCGACGCGAAGCGGGCGAAGCAGGCGAGCGTGAGCAGGTAGACGACCAGCGCGACGTGGAACTTCAGCGGCTTGATCCAGATGCCGATGCCCTGGAACAGGCGCGCGTCGAGCGCGTGCGCGCCCAGCAGCGGGAGCATCGCCAGCGCGAGCAGCACGGCCAGCCGCGTGTACCGGGGCGAGTCCGCCGCGAGGCGGGCGAGGGCGAACGGGCCGGGCGCCGGGGAGGTCTGCTCGATGCCCGATCGGCGGGCGCCGGTCCGATGCGCCGCGCGCAGCAGCTGGAAGAGCAGGAAGCCCGCGGGTCCGAACAGGAAGGTGGCCAGCAGGCAGGGCAGCAGCAGCAGGTGCGCGATGCGCTCGCGACGGGCAGTGCGCAGCTGCCACGCGCCCACGAGCAGGTCGAAGGCGAGGTAGTGCACCCACCCCGCCAGCAGCAGCCACCGGCTCTCGAACAGCTTCGCCACCGACCCGAGGCTGTCGAAGCCCCCCTGCCCGGCGCTCCAGTGGGCCAGCACGATGGCGGCATAGCCCCCCGAGAGCACGAGCGGGATGGCCACGCCGCCCACGATACCGAGCGCACGCGGCGCAAGCGGCCCCAGGGCCAGCGCGATCCAGCCGAGCAGCGCGATCGAGCTCGCGGCCTGGAAGAGACCGTCGGGGCTCACCGGGCGGCCTGCGGCGTCATGGCTGCAGCGGTCGCAGCATCCGCTTGGACACCGCCGCCACCATCGCCCGGGGCACGAAGCGGTTGCCCAGGATCATCGCCCGGTTCGTCAGTCCCACCACGCGCGTGAGTCCGCCGCCGAGCAGCAGTGCCACACCGGCTTCGGCCACCGCGCGCGGGTCGGCCCGGCCGGCCTTGCCGAAGAAGTGGCCTCCGGCGATGCGCTGCGGGTCGACACCGTCGAAGAAGGCGGTGTCGGTGGGTCCGGGCGCCAGGCAGCCGACGCTCACGCCGTGGTCCTCCATCTCCTTGGCGAGCGCCTCGGAGAAGTTGAGCACGAAGGCCTTGGCCGCGCCGTAGGCCGCGAAGTACGGCGTGGGCTGGAACGCCGCCGTCGAGGCGACGTTGAGGATGCGCCCGGCGCGCCGCTGCTTCATCGCGCCGCCGTAGCGGTGGCACAGCTCCGCCACGGCCACCACGTCGAGCTGCAGCATCCGGTGCAGTTGCGCCGCGTCGATCGCGACGTGCTCGTCGACCACGCCGAAGCCCGCGTTGTTCACCAGCGCGTCGATGCGCAGCCCCTGGCGCTGCGTGTGCTCGAACAGGCGCTGCGCCGCGCCGGGCTCGGACAGGTCGATGGCGTGCAGGTGCACCTCGGTGTCGTGCGTGCGGCGCAGCGCGTCGGCGGCGGCCTGCAGCCGGCCGGCGTCCCGGCTGACCAGCACCAGATGGTGGCCCCGCGCGGCCAGCAGCCGTGCCATCTCCAGGCCGATGCCGCCGCTGCCGCCGGTGACGAGCGTCGTGGTGCCGGAGTTCATGGTCGAGTCCTCGAGAGGTGGAGAAGGCTTTCGTCGCCGGCGTGCAGGGCGATCAACCGCGCCGCCTCCGCGTGCACGGCCGCTTCCCCCATCGCGATCAGCCGCTCGCGGTACGCGCGCGACCAGCCGGCCCAGTACCCGGTGTCGGGGTGCAGCAGCACGTCCGCCAGGCGCGCGTCGGGCAGTGTGAGCGCGCGCTTTCGCAGGTCGACCTCGCGATAGCGCAGCGCCGCTCGAGGGGCGCGGTCCTCGTGGGCCGAAGCGTCCACCGCCAGCACCCGGGTGGCGCCGAGCGCACGGGCCACGCGCACGGGCAGGGGCCGCTGCAGGTCCGCGTCGACGTAGCGGACACCGCCGATGCGCACCGGCGCGAGCTGCCCCACGATCGCCGAGGCGGCCTGCACGGCCACGCCGGCGTCCCCCCGGGTGAAGGCCACCACCTCGCCGTCGTCGGTCCGGGTGGCCACGCAGGCCACGGGCACCGGCAGGTCCTGCAGCGGCCTGCCTTCCAGCGCATCGTTGACGAACCCCGCGAGGCCGCTGCCGTCGAGCCACTCGGGCCCGCGCGGGTTCCACCGAAGGACGTCCCAGGGTTGCAGGTCCAGGGCCAGCTGCTCCAGGCGTCGGACGCCGAGGCCCGCGGCCCGCAGCGTGCCGGCGAGCGCGCCCGCCGAGGCGCCCACGATGAAGTCCGGCTCGAGCCCCAGCGCGGCCAGGCCCTTGAGCACGCCGACGTGCACGAAGCCGCGCGGTCCGCCCGAGCCGAAGACCCAGGCCGTGCGAGGCGCCCCGGGCGCGGCGACCGGCAGCGCCAGCGGGGCGGCCTCGGGCTCCCCTGGCCTGAGGTACGCATCGGGCCCGTCGCCGGCCGCGCCGGCGCGCCCGCCCGCCAGGAGCGCGCAACCTGCGGCGGCGCCGAGGAGCCGGCGGCGCGTCGCCCCCTGTCGGGACGTCGGGCTCGAGGCCGCTACCACGTCTCGACCGAAGGCCGCAGGTCGAGCTCGAAGGTCCACGCGTCGCGGGGCTGCCGGTGCAGCCACCAGTAGGCCTCGGCGATGTGATCGGGGTTCAGGATGCCGTCCGGCCCGGCGGCTGCCACGCGCTCGGCGAAGTGCTCGCGCGAGAACGCGGTGTCGATCAGGCCGTCGACGACCACGTGCGCGACGTGCAGGCCCCGGGGGCCGAGCTCGCGCGCCATCGACTGCGCCAGGGCGCGCAGCGCCGCCTTGCCGCCGGCGAAGGCCGCGAAGCCCGCGCCGCCGCGCAGGCTGGCCGTGGCCCCGGTGAACAGCAGCGTGCCGCGGCCCCGCGGCAGCATCGCGCGGGCTGCCTCGCGCCCGACCAGGAAGCCGGCCAGCGCGCACATCTCCCAGACCTTGAAGTACTTCTGCGAGGTGGTCTCCAGGAGGGGGAAGCGGACGTTGCCGCCGACGTTGAAGGCCACCACTTCGACGGGTCCGACCTCGGACTCGACCTGCTCGAAGAAGGCGCTCACCTGTTCCTCGCGCCGCGCGTCCAGCGCGAAGGCACGCGCCTGCCCGCCACCGGCGGCGATCCCGTCCACCAGCGGCTGCAGCGCGACGGCGTTGCGCCGCGCCACGCACACCGGGTGGCCCTCGCGCGCGAAGCGGCGCGCCAGCGCCGCGCCGGTGGCGTCGCCGGCGCCGATCACGCAGCACACGCCCGGGCGGGTCGCGGCCTCGCGCTCCATGGCCCGGGGGGCCTCAGGCGCGCGCGGTGGGCCGGGCCGAGACGGCCGCGAACCAGCGCGCGAGGTTCGGCATCTCGGGCGGCACGCGCAGGGCCACCGCCTTGCCCAGCACGAGGGCGCACTGGGCCACGATGTCGGCCATCGTGTAGTCGGGGCCGGCGACGTGGGCGCGCCCGGCCAGCTCGCGGTCGAGCCAGGCCATGGTGTGCAGCGCGCGGCCGCGCGCCCAGTCCGCGACCTGCGGCACCTGCTCGATTCGGCCACGGTAGAACTCGCTGGTGTGCGAGAAGACGTCGGCGATGGGCCGCGACAGCTCGTGATCCATCCGCAGCGTCCACATCTCCACCTGCGCCGCCTCACGCGGCGTGCCCCCCATCAGCGGCGGATCCGGGTGCAGCGCCTCGAGGTAGCGGCAGATCGCCAGCGACTCGGCGATGGTGCTGCCGTCGTCGAGCTCGAGCACCGGCAGCCTGCCCAGCGGATTCAGGCGCAGGAACTCGGGCGAGGCGTTGGCCCGGCCGGCGGCGTCCACCTCGCGCCGCTCGACGGTGACGCCCTTCTCGGCCAGGAAGATGCGCACCCGGCGCGGGTGCATCCCGGGGGTGAGGTCGTGCAGGATCATCGCGGGTCTCCTTCGGGGGCGGTCGGGGTGGACGTTCAGGTCGTCGCACGGGGCGCGCGCAGCGCGTCGACGACGCGCGAGGCCACCTCGCGCGCGAGCTCGGGCAGGGGCACGAGCGCCGCCGGCACGCGGCCGATGCGCAGCGCGGCCGCGCCGTGGATGGCGCTCCACGCGAACAGCGCGTCGCGCTCGTCGGGGAGTCGTGCGATCACGCCGGTCCGGTGCAGCCCGAGCAGCGCGGCCGGCAGGTGGTCGTAGCTGCTGCGGCGCCCGGGCGTGCGCGCGCCGGCGCGGTAGCCGGCCCCCTGCGCGCCGAAGATCAGCCGCCACAGCGCCGGCTCGTCGTCGGCGAACTGCAGGTAGGCCTGCGCGAGGCGCAGCATCCGCGAACGTGCCTCGGCCGCATCCGCGGGCGGCCGGGCGAGGTCGAAGGCGGCGTCGAAGCGCGCGAGCAGGCGCTCGAAACCCACGCTCGCCACCTCGAGCAGCAGCTCCTCTCGGCTGGCGAAGTGCCGGTAGGCCGCGGCGGCCGTGACGCCGAGGCCGGCGGCGAGCTGGCGCAGCGACAGGCCCTCGATGTCGGGCACGGCGAGCGCGGCGTCGATCAGGGCCTGGCGAAGGTGGCCGTGGTGGAAGGCACGACCGGCGGGGTCGGGGCGCCCGACGGGGCGCGGCCGCTGCGGCGTGGCGACGGGGTCCATGGTCTA
>JBIPNU010000256.1:0-4552 GCA_044370615.1 Burkholderiales bacterium | reverse complement strand
GGCCAAGTACCCGATCGCGCCCGATGTGGTGCGCGCCATCTATCCGCATGATCCGCAAATCGTTGCACCTGCCGCCACCGAGCAGCTGAATATTCAGGGCGTGAACATCACGCTCAAGTCGCAGTCCGCGCAGGGTGGGGTGGGCACTTCGACCGAGCGGATCACCATCGTGAGCCCTGGGCGGTTTTCGCAGCTGCCCGAGCCCTGGTTGCAGGCGTTGTCGCAGGCCTCGGTACGCGATATTGCCGACATCGATTATCAGCGCTACCAGTGGGTCGGCACCGACGAGACGGTGGACCTCGCCTTCGATGGCGTTTTCTTTGGCGACAACTGGCGCAAGGTCGAGCCGGGCGAAGTGGCGCCGCAGTCGATGGCGATACTCGCTTCCACCGATGGCATTACCGCGGTGAAGAACGGTCAGTGGGTGGAAAACCGCCGCGAGGTACGAAGCGTCACGCTGCAGGTGTTCGACGATATCAATCTGGCTGCCACCGGCGTGATCGCCATCAAGAGCTCGGGCGATGTGGTCGTCCATGCGCAGGGCGACCTGCGAATTCGCGATCAGGTCGACATGCTGACGCGCGGGATCGAGTCGGGCGCGCGCATGCGGCTGGAAGCGACCGGGTCGATTCTCACCAATCATGCCGGTGACGATCCGATTCTGCGCAGTGCCGGCGACATGAGTCTGATCGCACAGGGCAAATCGGGTGTGACGGGCGGTGTCATCAAGAGCAATGCTGGCCCGCTAAAAATCGAGGTGGGTCAATACGGGCTCGACCAGCCGGGTACCGACCCGTGGCTGCCGGGTACGCTCAAGGTCAGCGCCGTCGGTGATGTCGACATCATCGAGCTGACGGATGATCTGCTGCTCGCGGGGGTCAGTTCGTCCGCGGGAGATGTCACGCTGCAGGCCTGGTCCGGCAGCATTTACGGCTCGCCCCGCTCGTTTGATCGTGGCATCGTGCATGTCGAGGGCGACCATCTGAAGCTGATCGCGGGCAACACCGTTCAGCAGCAGCAGGCACCGGGCGTGCGCAATATCGGTACCCTGCTCGCAGCGGTCAACGTTGATGCGAACACCCTGGAGGCGCGTTCCCACTCCGCGCTGCGGGCGGTGATCGCGGTGGACGATTCCGACAGCCTGTCGATTTTCAGTGGCGAGCCGCCCGAGCAGGGCGGTGGTCTGCGCGCTGATCGCGGCGGTCAGTTCCTGGTCCGCGCGGCACAGAACCTGTCGCTCGATACGCGGCTGCGCGTGGGGGCCGATGCGGGTGGCTCGATCCTGCTCGAGGCCGCCACCGGCACGCTCTCGATCAATGAGATCGTCGACATCGGCGAAGGGGTGCTGTCGCTGATCGCAGGGGGCGACGTGGCATTCGCGGCGGCCTCGCAGGTGCTCAATCCCAAGGGGCGGCTCGATATCGAATCGCGCGAGGGCAGTGTGCTGCAGGCTTCAGGCTCGGTCATGAGCACGCTGGGCGCACAAGGTGCGGGCGGCAATGTGCGGATCCTTGCGCAGAACGACATTGCGGTCGCAAGCCTGGATGCGGGCGATGCCACGGTGGCGCTTCGTACGGGCGCGGGCCGGGTGCTGGAGGCGGGTGACGACGCAGCCGATGATCTGGTCGCGGGCGCCCTCATCATCGAATCAGCGGGCGGTGTGGGCCAGGTCGGGCGTCGAGCCGCACCCATCGAGGTGGCGGTAGGCAAGCTCGCAGCGGCGAGCGTGGGTGATTTCGCGCTCGACTCGAGCCGTGCGCTCGCGGTGGATGCGGTCTCGGCGAGTTTCCCGCGGGTCACGTCCATTACCGTCGACGACACCGGCTTCGTGTCGGCCGGCGGTCGCATCGAAGACACCACTGTCTCGCTGACGGGTCTGGCCGCCGGCGCAGCCGGCAAGGCTGCGAGCGTCAGTCTGCGGGCGACCGCGGGTACGCTGTCAATGGCCAAGCCCGTCAGCGTGCTGGGCGGGTCGCTCTATCTGGGCGGCGCTGCTGGGCTTGCGCTGCTCCAGGGCGCGGGCGTCGCGTCCGATGGTGGTGACGTGACGCTTCGCGGAGGAAGCGGCGCGGTCACGCTGGGCGACGCCAGCACCGTGGCCACCCAAGGCGGTGATGTGGTGCTGTCGTCAACGGGCGCGCTCACGATGGCAGCCAGTGCCAGCCTCGATACCGATGGGGGTGACGTCTGGGTAAGCGCCGACGCGGGCGCGGCCCTAGGCGTGATTGACGCCCGCGCGGCCGGCGCGACATCCAGCGCAGGTGCTGGATCGGTCGCCATTGAGGTGCAGGGCGCAGGTGGCGCCATCACCAGTGCGCTTGCCTCGGGCAGCACCAGCTGGAACGTTCTTGCACGCGGGCTTGTCTTGCAGGCCTCGAGCGGAGTGGGCGGTGCCACGGATGCCGCGGCGCTTCGCACGTCCGTCGAACAGCTCAATGCGGTGGTCTCATCGGGCTCGATTCGTATCGTCGAGCAGGACGCGGTGCTGATTGCGCCGCTCGCCTCGATGTCGTTCGATGTGGTCGCGCAGTCGGGGCTCTCGGAGTCGACCGGGCGCCCGAGCCGCGTTGGCGCGAGCTTGTCGGGGACGCAGCTATCGCTCACCACGCTGGCAGGTTCGATCACGGTTCAAAGCGATCCCCTGCTCGATCGGGGCGATGCGATCATCGGTTTTGACGGCATTACGCTGATTGCGGGCGGCGCCGACAGCGACATCATGATTGATGCGGCCACGCTGACCACGATCGGTGTCATGGGTGGTACCCCATCCACCTGGACGACGGCGGGTGCGATCCGGATTGAAGCCGGGCGCGATATCCGGATGACGGCGGGTTCCACGCTGTTGAGTGGAAACGCCGAGATCTCGCTGAAAGCTGGGCGAGACATCGAGCTGGCCCAGGCACGCTCGAGCGCCTGGGTGGGTAGTGCGTCGGACCGCACAACGCATGGCGCCGGGGTTGCTGGCGGCGATCTGGTGGTGGATGCAGGGCGCGCCATCAGTGTCGCGCAGGGCGCCGCCCGCGCGGGCGAACCGCTGCTGGTGGCGGGTGAGCTCGTACTGAAAGCGGGCACGACCCTGGCCTCGATGATGATCGCGGCAGCAGAGCTGCGTGCGCAGGCGGCGCAGGGTTCCATTTCGCTGGTCGATATCGACCCGGTTGCAGGACCCGGTGCAGGCCTTCAGGTCACCGATGTACAGGCCAGCGCGGGCGGCGTATCGCTTGCGAGCGCGGGCGCAGTGCAGGTCACCAAAGTGCGTGCGGCGGCCGATTCGGCGGTATCGGTCGAGAGCAGCGCCGGGTCGCTGACCCTGTCGGGCAACGATGCCGTCGCTGCGGTGTCGGGTGTGATCGGCGAGGTCACGCTTGCCGCTGCAGGGCTTCTCAGCACGACCCGTGTCTTCACGGGTTCGCGGCGCACCGAGCTCCGCTCAAGCGGTTCGCTGACATTGGATTTTGGCAACGACGCGCCATCGACCCAGGCACTTGTGGTGCGTACCGATGCGTCGATTGAACTGGCGGGCGATATCGCCTCGTCGCTGGTCCTCGACCTGCGTGCCGCGGACGGTATTTCGATCGTACGGCGCGGAACGAGCGCCACGGCGGCGCTTGATCTCGGATCCGCCAGCTGGGCGCTGGGTCTCGCGCAGGCAGGCGGCACGCTTTCGCGTCTTGCCATCGAGACGGGCGGCGATCTGACGATTCCGGCCGCTGTCGCGCTGCCAGCAGCCGATCAGTGGAGCCTCAAGGCGGCAGGCAACCTCACCGTCAACCGCGGTTCCGCTGCCCTCCGAATTGCTTCGGGCGAACTCGTCGCAGGTCGCGGGGTGGCCGCGGGAGGCAAGACGCTGACCCTGGAGGCAGCGGGCGGGCTTGATCTGGGCGCGGCCACCCTCACAGCAGCGCAGGGCACCGTGAACCTGAGGACCGGTCCCGCAGGCGCGATTCGCGTGGCTGGTACCGGCCTCGTGACGGCAACCACGATTGATGCAGCCGCGGGCGTTGACCTTCGGCTTCGAACCGATGCCAATACGATCACCGCGACGCTGTCCGCCGCGGCCAGCGCGCTCCCGGGCGGCTCGGGCTCGATCCGAATCGACGACATCGGGTCGGTCACGATTGTTCGCGCAGGCGCTGCTGGAACGAATCCGTCGGCGGCACCTGGCGAGGTGCGGGTGAGTGCCGAAGGCGATCTGCGGCTTGAATCCGCGCTTGCGGGCGCAGCGCTCCTCGCCTCTGCTGGAGGCTCGCTCGCCGTTCTGGACGCAGCATCGGGCGCCGATCTGTCGCTCGATGCTGCGGGCGAATCGATCACCATTGGCCGCGCAAGTGCGGGTCAAGATGTCTACCTGTCATTGTCCGCACCGATTGGCGCGAGCTTCGACCCGGTCATTACCGAGCTCGCCGGCGCGGGGGCCGACGCCGAGGCCGACCTGATCGCAGGCACCAGCGGCACCGGCGGCAAGCTTCATATGTATCGAACCACGTCGGCTGACGGCAATTCGTCGAACAATGGACGACTCCACGCGCCGGGCGCGGGTGCTGTATCGGGC
>JBIPNU010000257.1:0-4552 GCA_044370615.1 Burkholderiales bacterium | reverse complement strand
CTATAATCCACGACTCTTCGCGCGGGAATAGCTCAGCTGGTAGAGCGCAACCTTGCCAAGGTTGAGGTCGCGAGTTCGAACCTCGTTTCCCGCTCCAGTTTCCCCGGAAAGTCCTGGCGCCTTTCCAGCACCGTCGGCGCCATCGGACCCGGTCCCGGCGTCGGCACAGCAGGTCGACGGCGCGCCGTGGGGGCGTTCCGACCCCGGGCGGGGTGGCAGAGTGGTCATGCAGCGGCCTGCAAAGCCGTGTACGCCGGTTCGATTCCGACCCCCGCCTCCAGTCGCCCTGCGATCCGGCTGCCGGTATCCGGCGCCCGGTCTCCCGTCGTTCGGTCTTCAGCCGTCCGATCTTCTGGTCCCGGGCCGAATCGGTGACAGACCGATTTCCTCCAGGCGTCCGTCGACGGTCGCCTGGACCGCCTGCCGGGACCGACGCGAACGGTCAGCAGGTTCCGAAGCGTACGCCGCGGTCGCGCAGCCAGTCTCGGTAGGCGAGCGTGAAACGGTCGGCCGCACTGTGGCGCTCGGCCGACCGGTCGAGCGGTAGCCGACGGGGCCTCTGCGACTCGATCACCGGCCGGTCCTGTTCGAACACGTCGGCCTGGAAAGCCTGCAGCCGGGCATCGGGGGTTTCCTCGTCCGTGGTCGCCTGGACGAACCAAACCCGGGTCAGCGTCTCCTCGACCGGCAGCGCGAACAGCGCATAGGCATCGCCGGGGAGACCGTCGGCGGGACGCTTGGCGAGCAGCGCGCTATACGGCCCCAGCACCTCGTAGCGGTAGTCCACCCAGCCGCCGGCGGTCGCCGCGGCCAGCGCGCGCGGCTGCCAGACCCTGACCGTGGCGATCTCGGGGCGCCCGTCGGCGGTGAACGACACCGCATGCCGGGGGGCGGCCGCCTGCGCCGGATCGCCGAGCGTGCCGGGATGAACGAACGCGAAGTGAGCGAGGTCCAGGAAATTCTCGACCACCCGCGGTGCGCTGGTGCAGACCTCGAACGGCCCGCTCAGCACCCGTCTCGCAGGCAGGTCCTCGAGCGCGGGAAGCGTCTCTTCGCGCGCCGACTCGCCCACCCAGACAAGGCCGTGTCGCTCGCGAGCCGACCAGGCCTGCGCCCGATGAGCCGCGGGGGGCACGAAGTCGGGCAGGGCGGGGACGCTCAGGCAGCGTCCGTCGCCGGCGAACGTCCACCCGTGGTAGCCGCACTGCAGCCCCTCGGGTACCACGCGCCCGAGCGACAGGCGCGCGCCGCGATGCGGGCAGCGGTCGACAAGGGCCTGCACGCCCTGCTCGCCACGCCACAGTGCGAGCGGGCGGCCGAATGCCCGGACCCGCAGCGGGTCCGGGCCCAGGTCTTCGGCGGCGGCCACCGGCACCCAGAGGCCGGACGGGAGCGAGGCTCCTCCGGCATCCGGCGCGTCGGCGGCTGCCCGGGTCATGCCCGCCTACTTGCCGGCCGGCACGCGGCCCTCGACCCCACGCACGTAGAAGTCGACCTTGTCGCGCCACTCCTGGGTGGCCACTTCACCCTTGGCCAGGCGTTCCTTGCCGGCGTTGTCGACCACCGGGCCGGTGAAGACCGCGAAGCTCTCGTCCTTGAGCCCCGCGGAGAGCTTCTCGACCTGCGCGCGCGTCTCCGCGGGCACGACATCGGAGATCTTCACCAGGGCGTTCTGTCCCTCCTTGACGCCCCACACGGTGCGCTCGACCTTCCAGGTGCCGTCCATCACGTCCTTGACGGACTTCTTGTAGTAGTTGCTCCAGTCGACGATGCACGAGGCGAGGTGCGCCTTGGGCGCGAAGGCGCTCATGTCGCTGTCCCAGCCGAACGCGTACTTGCCGTTCTTCTCCGCGGTCTGCAGCACGGCGGTGGAGTCGGTGTTCTGCAGCAGCACGTCGGCCCCGGCGTTGATCAGGCTCTGCGCCGCTTCCGCCTCCTTGGGCGGGTCGAACCAGGTGTTGACCCAGACCACGCGGGTGCGGATCTTCGGGTTCACGCTCTGCGCGCCGAGGGTGTAGGCATTGATGTTGCGCAGCACCTCGGGGATCGGGAAGCTCGCGACGAAGCCCAGCGTGTTGGTCTTGGTCATCACGCCCGCGATCACGCCGGCGAGGTAGGCATCCTCGAAGAACTTGGCGTCGTAGATCCGCATGTTGTCCGCCGTCTTGTAGCCGGTGGCGTGCTCGAACTTGATCTGCGGGAACTCGCCGGCGACCTTGAGCATCGGCTCCATGTAGCCGAAGGAGGTGGCGAAGATGATCCGGTTGCCCTGGGTGGCGAGGTCGCGCAGCACGCGCTCGGAGTCGGCACCGTAGGGAACCTTTTCCACGAACGAGGTCTGCACCCGGTCGCCGAACTCCTTCTCGACCGCCTTGCGGCCCTGGTCGTGGGCAAACGACCAGCCGGCATCGCCCACCGGGCCGACGTAGATCCACGCGGCCTTGAGCGGTTCAGGCTTCGGGGGCGCGGGCGGGGCCTTGGCCACCGGCTCCTCTTTCTTGCCGCAGCCGGCCAGTCCGAGCGCCGTGACGGCGGCGGCAGCCCCGGCGCCGGTCAGCAGGGCGCGCTTGCGTGTGTCGGTCATTGGTATTCTCCCTGAGGGTGTTGTCCGTGGCGTTCAGCCGCCCGGGTGGAAAGGCCGGCCCAGCGAGGCAGGCATGTTGATGCGGATCCAGGCGGGATTGCGGCTGATCACCGCCAGTACCGCGATGGTAGCGAGATAAGGCAGCATGGCAAGCCAGTAGCTGGCGATCGGCACGCCGGCCGTCTGCAGCCAGAACTGGAGCATCGTGACGCCCCCGAACAGGTAGGCTCCAAGCAACACGCGTGCCGGCCGCCAGGTCGCGAAGGGCGTCAGCGCGAGCGCGATCCAGCCACGCCCGGCGACGATGCCCTCGACCCACATCGGCGCGTACACCACCGACAGGAAGGCGCCGGCCAGCCCGCAGAGCGCGCCCCCGGCCACGACCGCCGCCAGCCGAAGCCAGCGCACCGGGTAGCCGATCGCATGCGCAGACTCCGGCGACTCCCCGACCGCGCGCAGCACGAGCCCCGCGCGGGTCCGGTACAGGAACAGGGCGACCGCGATGCACAGCGCGATCGCCAGCCAGGCGAGCGGATGCTGGCGAAACAGCGCGGGCCCGAGGAAGGGGAGGTCGGACAGCACCGGGATGGCCCACTGGGCGCGCTCCGAGAGCCGCTGCCCGACGAACCCGGCGCCGACGAAGGCGGAGAACCCGGCCCCGAAGATCGTGAGCGCGAGCCCGGTCGCGTACTGGTTCGTGTTGAGGCCGATCACCAGCACCCCGAAGACGAGCGCCATGCCCGCACCCGCCGCCGCGCCCGCGGCGAAGGCCAGCGCATCGCTGCCGGTCGCGTAGGCGGTCGCGAAGCCCGCGATCGCGGCCACCAGCATCATGCCCTCCGCCCCGAGATTGAGTACCCCCGCCCGTTCGTTGAGCAGCAGGCCGAGGCCGGCGAGCGCGAGCGGCGTGCCCGAGGCGATCGTCGCGGCCAGCAGCAGCGCGATCTCGTTCATGCGTCCCTCCGGCGCAGGCGGTGGGCTACCAGCGTGTCGCAGGCGAGGAGCAGGAACAGCAGCAGCCCCTGGAACACGCCGCTCAGCGCGTTCGGCAGTCCCAGACGGGACTGCGCGAGTTCGCCTCCGATCACCATCATGGAGAGCAGGATTCCGGCGAACACGATGCCCACCGGGTGCAGTCGCCCGACGAAGCAGACGATGATGGCGGTGAACCCGATGCCGGTGCTGAGGTAGGGCGTGAGCTGGCGCACCGGACCGGCCACCTCCATCGCCCCGGCGAGCCCGGCGCAGCCCCCCGAGAGCAGGAGCACGAACCATAGCGCCTGGCGCGACGAGAACCCGGCGTAGCGGGCAGCCGCGGGCGCGACGCCGCCCACCTGCAGTTCGTAGCCGCGCCAGGAGCGGAACAGCAGGGCCCATGCCGCGAGCGCGAGCAGGGGGACGACCAGGGCGCCCCAGTGCAGGCGGGTGCCCTGCCACAGCGGCGTGAGCCAGGTCGAGGACGGGAAGGTCGGCGTCTGCGGGAAGTTGAACCCCTGCGGATCGCGCCAGGGACCGAACACGAGGTAGTTCAGCAACTGCTGGGCGACGTACACCAGCATCAGGCTCACCAGGATCTCGTTCGCGTTGCAGCGGTCACGCAGCACCGCGGTGAGGGCCGCCCACGCCATGCCGCCGACGATGCCAGCGAGCAGCAGGGCAATGGCCAGGCTTCCGCGCGGCATCCCGGGCATCGCCTCGGCCACCCACAGCGCGACTCCGCCGGCGGCCATCGCGCCGGCCAGCAACTGTCCTTCGGCGCCGATGTTCCACACGTTCGCCCGGTAGCACACCGCGAGCCCCAGCGCGCACAGCACGAGCGGCGTGGCCTTCAGCAGCACCTCGGTGATCGCCCGCGTCCCGTTGAGCGGCTGCACGAAGAACACGTCCAGGCCTCGCACCGGATCCTTGCCGAGCGCGACGAACATCGTCGCCGCGATGAGCGCGGTGAGCAGCAGCGCGAGCACCGGC
>JBIPNU010000255.1:0-4566 GCA_044370615.1 Burkholderiales bacterium | reverse complement strand
CCAAGCGGCAGCTGACCGGCCTGTTCGGGCAGTACGTGCCGCCGGAGCTGGTCGACGAGATGGCCCGCGATCCGGCGCGTTTCTCGATGCAGGGCGAGAGCCGGGAGATGACCGTGCTCTTCAGCGACGTGCGTGGTTTCACGACCATCTCCGAGGGCCTGGATCCACGGGAACTCTCGCAACTCATGAACGAGTTCCTGAGTCCGCTCACCCGCGTGATCCACGGTCACCGGGGGACGATCGACAAGTACATGGGCGACGCGATCATGGCGTTCTGGGGCGCGCCGCTGGAAGATCCGGAGCATGCGGCCCATGCAGTGCAGGCCGCGCTTGACATGCAGCGGACACTATCTGCCCGGCAGTCCGACTTCGCCGCCCGGGGGTGGCCACCGATCCGGATCGGGGTCGGCCTGAACACGGGGCGGATGAGCGTGGGCAACATGGGCTCCGACATCCGGGTCGCCTACACCGTCATGGGCGACGCCGTGAACCTGGCGTCACGGCTGGAGGGAATCACAAAGGAATACGGCGCTGATATCATCGTTTCGGAAACGGTGTGTCGCGCCGCGCCCGGGTTCGTGTACCAGGAAATCGATCGTGTCCGCGTCAAGGGCAAGGACACTCCGGTCGCGATCTTCGAGCCGGTGGGGCGCCGGGGCGAGGTGGAGGGCGCGCTGCTCGATCAGGTCAAGCTGTTCCAGCGCGCGCTCGAACACTTCCGCGGTCGCAACTGGGACATGGCGGAGGTGCAGTTGCTCAATCTCCAGAAGCGGGTTCCCGGGCGCAGGCTGTACGAACTGTATCTCGAGCGCATCGCGGCCTTCCGGGCCGCGCCCCCGCCGTCCGACTGGGACGGCGTCTGCACCTTCACCACGAAGTGACAGCGAGGCCGCGATGAGGTTGCGGGTGCTGGGCTGCAGCGGCGGGATCGGCGAGGGGCTGCGCACGACCTCGTTCGCCGTCGATGCTGACACGCTGCTCGACGCCGGTACCGGCGTGGGCGATCTCGCGCTCGAGGCCATGGCCCGGATCGACCACGTGTTCATCACCCACGCCCACCTCGACCACGTCGCGGCACTGCCGCTGATGCTCGACACGGTGGGCTGGATGCGTCCTTCCCCGGTGACGGTATACGCGCTGCCGGCGGTGGTCGACGTGCTGCGCCAGCACCTGTTCAACTGGCACCTGTGGCCCGATTTCACCCGCATCCCGGACGAGGCCAACCCCTGGCTGCGCTTTCGGCCGGTACGGCTGGGCGAGCCGGTAGCGATCGGCGAGGGGCGCACCGTGCGCGCGCTGCCGGCCTACCATGTGGTACCAGCCGCGGGCTGGCAGGTCGACAGCGGGCAGGGCAGCCTGGTCTACACCGGCGACACCACGGTCAACGAGCACCTGTGGCCGGAGGTCAACGCGATCGCCAACCTGCGCCACCTGATCATCGAGACCGCATTCAGCAACCGCGAACAGGAACTCGCCCGGGTGTCCCGCCACCTCTGCCCGACGACGCTCGCGCATGAACTCGACCGCCTGGAGCGGTCCGCCCAGGTGCACATCACCCACCTCAAGCCGGGCGAGTACCGGGCGATCATGGAGGAGATCCAGGCCTGTGCAGGCCGCCACGAGCCGCGCATGCTCGAAGGCGGCGAGGTCCTGGAGTTCTGAACGGGAGGTCCCTGTCATGGCGGCGCATACCCACACCCAGGAGGCCGGTCGATGAGCAGCGTGCTCGAACCCAAGGCAACGCCGGCCCGTGCCAGGGCGGGCGCGGCGAGCGACCAGCTGGCTGAACGGCTGAAGTTCTCGCAGCGGCTGCAGGCGGTGACCAACCGCATCCACGCCGCAGGCGAGATCGAGGAGATCATGGTCGAGCTGTCGCAGGAAATCTGCGACCTGTTCGAGGCCGACCGCCTGACCCTCTACGTGGTCACCGAGGACGGCGGTTCGATCGTCTCCAAGGTGAAGACCGGGCTCAACTCGTTTCGCGACATCAAGCTGCCGATCAACGAGCAGAGCATCGCGGGTTACGCGGCAAGCAGCCGCCGCGTGCTGAACGTCGCCGACGTGTACGACGAGCGCGAGCTCGCGCGTCACAGCCCCCAGCTGCGATTCCTCAAGGAGGTCGACCGCCGCACCGGCTACCGCACTCGGCAGATGCTGGTCGCACCCATCGTCGACACCGCCCGCCAGAAACTCGTGGGGGTGATGCAGGTCATCAACTCGCGCTCGGGGCAGCCGTTCCCGGCGCTCGCCGAGGACGGCGCGCGCCAGCTGGCCGAGACGATGGCCATCGCGCTGCAGCAGCGGCAGAAGGCCGGAGCGGTCAAGCTGCGCGGCAAGTACGACCAGCTGGTGGTCGAGGGCGTGCTGTCCTCCGACGAGATGGAACTCGCCCAGCGCTCGGCGCGGCGCAAGAACATCGATCTCGAGGACGTGCTGATCGACGAGTTCCAGGTGAAGGTCGGGGCGATCGGCGAGGCGCTGGCCGCGTTCTTCCAGGCGCCCTACGAGCCGTACCGTGCCGATCGCATCAAGCCGATGGACCTGCTCAAGAACATCCGCCGGGAGTTCGCCGAGTCGAGCGGATGGGTGCCGGTGGAGGAGACGCCCGAGGGCGTGGTGGCGCTGTCCACCGATCCGGAACGGCTGCGCGGCTCGCGGGTCGTCCACAACATCTTCCCGCGCTCGAAGGTCGTCTACGCGGTGACCACCAAGCGCGAGTTCATCGCGACGATGGACCAGGTGTTCGGCGGCGGTTCCGGCGGCGGCCTCATGGGCGCCGATGCGTTGCTGGAGGACTCCGGTTCGGCCGCCGACCTGCTCTCGGAACTGGGCGAGGACGAAGTCGTCGAGGAGTCGGGCGGCGAGGCGTCCGCTGCCGCCGACAACGAGGTCGTCAAGCTGGTCAACAAGATCATCGTCGACGCCTACCGGCAGGGCGCCTCCGACATCCACATCGAGCCCGGCCCGGGCAAGACGAAGACCCTGGTGCGCTTCCGGCGCGACGGCTCGCTGATGAACTATGTCGAGATTCCGCCGAGCTACCGTTCGGCGGTCATCGCGCGCCTGAAGATCATGTGCGACCTGGACATCTCCGAGAAGCGGCGCCCCCAGGACGGAAAGATCAAGTTCAAGAAGTTCGGCCCGCTGGACATCGAACTGCGCGTGGCGACCATCCCCAGCCAGGGCGGGGTCGAGGATGTCGTGATGCGGATCCTCGCCGCCGGCGAGCCGATCCCGCTCGACAAGCTGGGCCTGTCCGAGCACAACCTCACCAACCTCAAGGCGACGGTCACCAAGCCCTACGGGCTGTTCTTCGTCTGCGGCCCCACCGGCTCGGGCAAGACCACCTCGCTGCACTCGGTACTGGGCTACATCAACACGCCGGAGACCAAGATCTGGACGGCCGAGGACCCGGTCGAGATCACCCAGCGCGGCCTGCGCCAGGTGCAGATGAATCCCAAGGCCGGCCTGACCTTCGCCACCGCGATGAAGGCCTTCCTGCGAGCCGATCCGGACGTGATCATGGTCGGCGAGATGCGCGACAAGGAGACGGTCGCCATCGGCATCGAGGCCTCGCTCACCGGCCACCTGGTGTTCGCGACCCTGCACACCAACAGCGCCCCGGAGTCGATCATCCGGCTGCTCGACATGGGCATGGACCCGTTCAACTTCGCCGACGCGCTGCTGGGCATCCTGGCGCAGCGACTGGCCAAGCGGCTGTGCGCGAAGTGCAAGCGGCCGCACGTGGCGACCGACGAGGAAGTGCAGCGCCTGCTCGACGAGTACTGCCACGAGCTGCGCCAGACCGACACCTGGAAGAAGGATCCGCAGGCTGCTGCCGCGACGGTCCTGGCCGACTGGAAGCGGCTCTTCGCCAACGAGCGCGGCGAGTTCACGCTGTACTCCAAGGTCGGCTGCGACACCTGCGGCGGTTCCGGGTACAAGGGTCGGGTCGGCCTGCACGAACTGCTGCTGGGTACCGACCGGGTGAAGAAGGCAATCCAGGAGCACGCGCGGGTCGCGGAACTCTTCGCCATCGCGCTCGACGAGGGCATGCGTACCCTGAAGATGGACGGCATCGAGAAGGTGATGGGCGGGATCACCGACATCCAGCAGGTTCGCGCGGTGTGCATCAAGTAACCATGGAGACGCCGGCGATCGTCCCGCTGTCCGGCCGGGCCGATGGCCCCGGGGACGACGACGACCTGCTGCGCCGGCTGGAGTTCCTGAACGAGGTCGGCGTCGCGCTCTCCGGCGAAAAGGATCTCGACCGCTTGCTCGAATCGATCCTGGTGGCCGCCAAGCGGCTCGCGCGCGCCGACGGCGGAACGCTGTACCGGATGAGCGAGGATCGCCGCTCGCTGGGCTTCGAGATCGTGCGTACCGACTCCCTGGGCATCGCGCTGGGCGGCACGACCGGCGAGCGGGTGCCGTTTCCCCCGGTGCCGTTGTACGACGAGCAGGGCCGGGAGAACCTGCACAACGTCGCGGCCTGCGCGGTGCTGCAGCAGCGCACGGTGCTGATCGAGGACGCCTACACCGCCCAGGGATTCGATTTCTCCGGAA
>JBIPNU010000478.1:0-2861 GCA_044370615.1 Burkholderiales bacterium | reverse complement strand
ATCCTGCCCTGGCCCCTGCACAAGGAGCACCGCACGCCGTACGTGCCGGCGATCAAGGTCGAGGGCGGCACCCTGCTGTTCATGTCCGGCATGGGACCGCACAAGCCCGACCACAAGCACCCGCACGTGCCCGAGGAGTGGATACTTCCGGACGATGCCGGCGCGCAGGCGCGACTGGTGCTCGACAAGATGAAGCGCATGGTCGAGGCTGCGGGCGGCGAGTTCCGCAACATCGTCAAGATCACCCGCTACCTGCGCAACATCGACGACCAGGACAGGATCAACGACGTGATCCACGAGTACTTCGGCGAGGACCTGCCGTGCAGCACGACCGTGCAGGTCTCGGGCTTCGTGGTGCCGACCATGCTGCTGGAGATCGACGGGTGGGCGGTGATCCCCGATCGCCGGTGATCCGCGCCGGGTCGGTGGAGCCCGGCGCGCGCGTGGTCGAGGCCGCGCGCGGGTCCGCCGGGTCGGACCTGCGCGCGAGCGCGGGCCCGATCGCGGGCCGCCGCCGGTTGCCGCGCCAGGCGCTTCCGGCGCTTGCATCCGGGCGTGACGCAGCGGACCTCGACCCTGCCCTGCCAAGGGGCGCGCAACCTGCACGAGGCACGATTCCATGCCGCTGATCAATCGTCCCGACCGCTACGGGCTGGTGAGCCGTGCGCTGCACTGGACCATGTTCGTCGCGCTGGTCTACCAGTTCGTCGGCGCAAACATCATGTCTCGCATGGGCCAGGGTGCCCATGTGTTCGGGATGGCCGGGGATACCTGGTACAACTGGCACAAGTCGATCGGACTCGTGCTGCTGCTGGTGGTGGTGGCCCGCCTCATCTGGCGGCGGACCACGCCGCTGCCCGAGTGGCACCCGTCGCTCTCCGAGGTCGAGCGTCGGATCGCGCATCGGCTGGAGACGATGCTCTACTGGCTGCTGTTCGTGCTGCCGGTGACCGGCTACCTGTTCGTGATGGCGGGTGGCTTCGGCGTGAAGCTGTTCGGCTTGGTCGACCTGCCGAACCCGATCGGCAAGCAGTCGTGGACGTGGATCGTATGGACGCTGCACGTGGCTGGCGCCTACCTGCTGCTGATAGTGATCGCCTGGCATGTCGGGCTGATCGTGCGCAAGCACTGGTTCGAGCGCACCGGGCTCGCGCACCGCATGCTGCCGTTTCGACGCTGATCGCGAGCCGTCCGCCGATCCGGCCTGCGCCGTGGCTTGCACCACGGGCGGACCGTCGGGCCGGTCAGCTCGATGCCCGGGAGGGTTCGACCAGCGCAGGTAGCCACTCGCCGATCGGCCCGCGCAGCACGGCATCGGCCAGATCATCCATCGCGGTGGGTTCGGCGTTCAGGATGACCACCCGCGCGCCCGCCTCGCGCGCGATCGGCACCAGCCCGGCCACCGGATGGACACGCAACGTCGTGCCGATGGCGAGCAGCAGGTCGCAGGCCTGCGCGGCGCGCGTCGCGCGATCGAGCACTTCCGTCTTCAGCGACTGCCCGAAGGAGATGGTGTCGCTCTTGAGGATGCCGCCGCACTCGCGGCACGGCGGGTCGTCCTCGCCGGCGCGCAGCCGCTCGGCGATCGGCTCCATCGGGCTGCGCCATCCGCAGGACAGGCAGATCACGTGCAGCATCGTGCCGTGTACCTCGATGACGGCCTCCGGTCGATGGCCGGCCTTCTGGTGCAACCCGTCGATGTTCTGCGTGACCACCGCCCGCAGCTTTCCCTCGCGTTCGAGGTCGACCAGTGCGCGGTGGCCACGACCGGGTTGTGCGGTCCATGCCGGATGCGCGAGGCGCGACTGCCAGGCGAGGCGACGGACCTCCGGATCGGCGACGTAGTAGCGGATGTCGGACAGTCGCTCGGCCTTCGGGTCGCGGGTCCACACGCCCTGGGGCCCGCGGAAATCGGGGATGCCCGAGTCGGTGGAGATGCCCGCTCCGGTCAGCGCCACCACGCGGGACGCCGAGCGCAGCCACTCGCGTGCGCGATCGAGGGGCGAGGGATCGTCGGGCGGCGTGGGCGAGGAGCGGGCGTTCACTCGCCGGCCCCCGTGCGCGGACCTGCTACGTCGCGGGCACTCATCCCGAATGGGCACCCGCGCGGTCGATCGGCCCGGATGCCGGTGGCGGCAACGATGGCGGCGATCTCCTGCATCTCCCGGCCGAGCATCGCCGCACGCGTCGAAAACGGTCGCGTCATCCTTCCAGGGTGACGACGATCTTGCCCACCATCGCACTGGAGTCCATGCAGGCCTTGGCGGCCGGGATGGCGTCGAAGCCGAACACGCGATCGACCACCGGGTCGAGGCGCCCGTCGACGAAGGCGGGCAGCACGTCGCGCGCGAAGCCTGCGGCTGCGGCGGCCTTCTCCGAGGCGGGGAGCTGCGCATTGGAGATGCCGTAGACCTGCAGCCGCTTCGCGTGCACCGCGCCGAGATCGATTTCGGCGCGCAGCGATCCGTCGACGTAGCCGACCACGCACAGTCGCCCCTTGCGGGCGAGGCAGCGGACGCATTCGGCGAACTGCGTGCCGCCGACGAGGTTGACCGCCACGTCCGCGCCGTGGCCACCGGTGGCTTCCATGACCCGGGCGGCGAAGTCGGCGCCGCGGGTGGCGATGGCCACATCGAGGCCCAGGGGCACGATGCGATCGAGCTTCGCCCGCGACCCCGAGGTGCCGATGGTGCGCGCGCCGAGCAGCTTCGCGAGCTGCACGCTGGCCACGCCGGCGCCGGCCGACACGCCGGTCACCAGCAGCCATTCGTCCGGGGCGAGGCTGCCCCACGGTGGGTACAGCATCTCGTAGGCGGTGATGTAGGAGATCGGGATCGCGGCCGCCTGCTGCCAGCTCAGGC
>JBIPNU010000253.1:0-4618 GCA_044370615.1 Burkholderiales bacterium | reverse complement strand
GCCGCGGCGGGCGCGGCGCGCCGACTCCGGGAAGCCCCCGCGGCGCGCTGCGCCGGATCGGAGACTCAGCCGGGCGCAGCGTCCGGCTCGCGCGCGTGCGCGACGCCGATCAGGCTGTCGCGCGTCACCAGCGAGGCGAGGCGTGCCTCGTCCCAGCCTCCGGTACCCGCCGGGCGCAGCGGAATGACCATGTAGCGCATGTCGGCGGTGGAGTCGACGACCCGGATCTCGCGCTCGGGCGGGATCCGGGTGCCGAACTCGGCCAGCACCGCGCGCGGTTCGATCACCACGCGCGAGCGGTACTCGCGACTCTTGTACCAGAGCGGCGGCACGCCCAGGATGTTGCGCGGGTAGCAGGAACACAGCGTGCAGCACACGACATGGTGTACCCCGGCCGTGTTCTCGAGCACCGTGATCTCGGGCGTGTGTTCGAGATCGAGCGCAAAGGCCTGCGCCAGCGCGGGCCTGGCCTGCGCGAGCAGGGCGTCGCGAAAGCCCGCGTCGGTCCAGGCGCGCGCGACGATCCGCGCGCCCAGCAGCGGCGTGCGTGCCCCGGTGGCCTCGATCTGCCGTCGCAGGTCTTCCTCGGTGAACACGCCACGCTCGAGCAGCAGGCCGCGCAGCGCCTGCTCGAGCCGGCGCGAATCGGGACGGATATCGTCGGCGTCCGAGGGCGCCGCGCCCGCGGGGGAACCGGATCTCATGACGACGCCTCGGCTTCGCCGGGCAGCAGTTCGAGCCAGTGCTCGAACACGTCCGCGTGGATGCGGTAGGGCGGCTCGGCCAGTCGCTCGCCCCAGACTTCGCGGGCTTCGAACGCGACCTGGTAGAGCACGAGCGCGGGCAGCCCGGGCCGGTGATAGGCGAGTTCCTCGGGGTTGGCGAAGCGACCCAGCGCGCGCACCACCGTCCCTTGCCGGCCCCGCAGGTAGCGTGGCGTGCGGCAGTGGGTGACCGGGTCACCGGTGCGTACGCGCACCTTCGCGCCGGGCGACAGCGGTCGCGCGCTCATCCCTGGCCCCTGCCCGACATCCCGCGTCCGTTCCCCTCGGCGTCCCCGTCGCCGCCAGCGGACTCCGATCCCGCGCCGAGCGCACCGCGACCGGGGCGGGCTGCCGCGGTGCCACCGGAGGCGGTCGGCGCATCGCCACCCGGCGCCTCCAGGCGGTTCAGTTCGGCCACCCTCGACTCGAGTTCGCGCGCGTCGACCAGCCCGCGCTCGATCGCGAGGCTCGCCACCGCGCGCAACCAGCGCTCGTAGTAGGCGAGGTCGTGATACTCGGCGGGCGGCAGCGATTCGATCGAGCGGCGCATCGCGTCGACCGTGAAGTGCCCGCGCGCGGGGTGGGCGAGCAGGCGCAGCATCGCGTCGACCCGCTGGTCGAACGCGCTGGGGACATGCTCCTCGAGGTGCAAGCGCCCCGCCGGCTGCCCGCCCATGTCGTGCACGCCGCTCATTCCGGCTTGATCCCGGCCGCGCGGATGATGCGCCCGAGGGACTCGACCTCCTCGCGCAGGAAGGCGCCGAAGGCCTGCGCGTCCAGCGGCATCGGCTCGGCGTAGAGCGCGGCCAGCCGCTCCTTGAGCTCGACGCCTCCCAGCGCCGCCCCCGTCTCCGAGGTGATCCGCGCGATCACGGCCGGCGGCACGCCCCGCGGAGCGACCAGCCCCCACCACTGCGTGATGCGATAGCCGGCGAGCCCCTGCTCGGCAATGCTCGGGATGTCGGGGGTCGCGCCATGGCGCTTCGCCCCGGTGGTGCCGATCGCGCGCAGGCGGCCCGACTTCACCAGCGGCATGCCGGCCAGCATGCTCGAAGCGGTGAAGGTGACTTCGCCCGCGGCGAGCGCCGCCAGCGCCGGTGCCGCGCCCTTGTAGGTGACCACGGTGAAATTCACGCCGGTCATCGTGCGCAGCAGTTCTCCGGCGAGGTCTCCGGTCGACCCCCGGCCGGGAGAGCCGAAGTTGAAGCGCGCCGGGTTCGCGCGGCCCCAGGCCACCAGGTCCTGGACCGTGCGCACCGGCAGCGTGGCGTTGACCGTGACCACCTGCGGCGCGGAGGCGATACCCGTCACCGGCGCAAGATCGCGCAGCACATCCACCGTCGGCTTCGCATGCAGCCAGGGCAGGCTTGCGAGCGCAGGCTCGGCGAGCATCAGGGTGTGGCCGTCGGCCACCGCACGCGCGGTGATCTCGGCGGCGATCAGCCCGCCTGCCCCGCTGCGGTTGTCGATCACCGCCGGCTGACCCCAGGCCGAAGCGAAGTGCGCGCCGATGGTGCGCGCCATCACGTCGGCTGCGCCGCCCGCGGCGAAGGGCACGACCAGCCGCAGCGGACGCGTCGGAAACGCCGCGCCCGCCGTCGTCGGCTGGGCGAAGACCGGCAGGGCCTGCAGCAGCACCGCCGCAACCAGCGCAACAAGCGAGGCGACCGGACGCCCACGCGCCGCCGGGGTCGCCGGCTGCGCAGGCACCCTCGCGATCGAGGCCACGGGATAGGCGAGGGACCGGCGACTGGCGGAGCGAGACTGGGCGACGGTAGGCATGGCGAAGGGAGAGGCTGCGATCGGATGACGGGCGGCGGGGTCACCCGGTGAGGACGGTCGCCCCCGCGCGACCGGCGCCCGGGCCGCGGCGGCCGGATCGCGACGACCGAACCGGGACGGTCGAACAGGGGTGATCAAACGGGGAAACCCGGACCGGGGGACCGGACCGGAACGATCGAACCGGCACGTTCGAACCGGCACGACCGAATCATTCACGACGGGGTGAAACGCGAACCTGCCCGCTCGGGCGCGTCCAGCCGGACCCGCCAGCACGGGAGCATATCAGCGAGCGCGGTCGGGCCGGCTGCCGCGCCCTCCGCGCGGACCGATGTCGCGCTGCTCGATGCGCGCGCCCCCGGCGTAGACGTCGGCGCGGGTGCGTCCGTAGCGATCGCGGCCGTGCCGTTCGAGTCGTACCTCGCCCTCGTCGAGTCGGCGCTGCAGCCGGACACGCGCCTCCGCGCCACCGGGCTCGCCGAGTTCGGGCGCGTAGACGCCCCGCAGCCGGATGCGCTCGGCGCCGCAGCGGATCGTGTCGCCGTCCACCGCCCGGCAGCGCGGCTCCGCCCATGCGTCGGTCCCCGCCAGCAGCACCAGGGCCAGGACAAGCGCGAGCGCGGGCCCGTGCCCGAACCGGCTGGCGAACCTGCGCGCATCCTCCCGCCGCATCGACCGCCCGCGCTCAGTCGGCGCGGGCACCGGACTCGCGTGCCACCTTCGCCCAGCGCGCAAGATCGGCGGTGATGCGCGCGGCGAACTGATCGGGCGTGCCGCCGGCGGCCTCCGCGCCCTGCGCGCGCAGCGTCTCGCGAAGATCCGGTGCCTTGAGCAGCCGGTCGATCTCGCGGGCGGTGCGATCGACCACCGCGCGCGACAGGCCGGCCGGACCGAGCACACCGGCCCAGGACTCGGCGTCGAACCCCGGCACCCCGGACTCGGCCATCGTGGGCAGGTCCGGCAGCAGGGGGCTGCGGCTGGCGGTGGTCACCGCGAGCGGCCGCAGCCGGCCGGCCTTCACCTGCGACGCCACGCCCACGATGTTGCTGAACATGAAGGCGACATGCCCGCCGACCAGGTCGGCCACCGCCGGCGCGCCGCCCTTGTACGGCACGTGCACGATGTCGACCTTGCCGACCGTGCGCAGCATCTCGCCCGCCAGATGGTTCAGGCTGCCCGGGCCCGCGGAGGCATAGGTGAGCTGACCCGGCCGCGCCCGCGCGGTGGCCAGCAGTTCGCGCACGCTGCGCGCCGGCAGCGCAGGATTGACGACCAGCATGAACGGCGAACTCGCAACCTGCACCACCGGCGTGAAGTCGCGCACGGTGTCGTAGGGCATGCGGGCGTGGATCGCCGGGTTGATCGCATGCTGGGCAACGGTCGCCAGCATCGTGTAGCCGTCGGGCGCCGCGCGCGCGACCGCCTCCGAGCCGATCATCGAACCGCCGCCGGGACGGAAGTCGAGCACCACCGGCTGTCCCCAGGCCTCGCCCAGGCGCTGCGCGACCGGCCGCGCGATGAGGTCGACCGGCCCGCCTGCGGGGAAGGGCACGATCCAGCGCACCGGGCGCACCGGCCATGATTCGGCGGCGCGTGCGGCGCCGGCCACTCCGGCGAGCGCGAATGCCGCACTCAGGGCGCAGACGCAGGTCCGCGGGTCAAGCGTGAAAGCCGTAGGTTGCATGCCGATTCCTCCGTGAATCGGCTGCGATTCTGCCTGAGCGGGCGCATTCGAGGCGTCCCGAGGGCGCAGGGTGCCCTCGCGATGGCGACGGCCCGTCGCGGCGACCGGCGACGCCGCGCGCCGTACCCGGGCCTGCACGCGTGCGCTGGCGGCAGGGAGCGCCCCGCTGCCGGCTCCACGGCGACCCGGGCCGCGGGCGGGATGGACGGGACGCCGCCGCGTCCCTGTCGTGGAACGCGATCGATGCGCAATCGGACGCCGGCGTCGTGCTCAGAACCCACGGCACCCGGCCCGGCGCGGCTGCACCCGGGCGATCGGCCCGCCCCCCTCGGTTGCCCCGTCGAGCGCGAGTCGCCCCGGTCCGGCCCCGGCGATGGCGGCCCCCCCCCGC
>JBIPNU010000252.1:0-4633 GCA_044370615.1 Burkholderiales bacterium | reverse complement strand
GAGCCGCCCGACCTCGGCCTTCACGTAGCCCGACATTGCCACCCGGTCGGGCACCAGCATCACCATGCGAAAGCCCTGGTCGATGTAGCGCTGCGAGAACTTCGAACTGTTCGTGTGGATGCCGGCGACGATACCGGCCCTGTTGCAGGCCTCGAGGATGCGGTTGACCGTCTCGACGTGACGCGGCTCGTCGTTGTCCATCACCGGTGGCAGGCCCAGCGCCAGCGCGAGGTCGGTCGGGCCGATGTAGGCTGCATCCACCCCCGGCGTGGAGACGATCTCCTCCATCTTCTCGATGCCCTCGGGCGTCTCGATCATCACCACGCAGGCGACCTCGCGGTCGGCGTGCTTCTGGTAGTCGGCGCCGGCGTACAGCAGCACGCGGTTGGGACCGTTGCTGCGGATGCCGTGCGGCGGATAGCGGCAGGCGGCCACCGCCCGTTCGGCCTCGGCACGGTTGCTCACCATCGGCACGATCACCCCGTAGGCGCCGGCATCGAGCACGCGCATGATCATCGACGGCTCGTTCCACGGCACGCGCACGAACGGCACGACCTCGGTCGTGGAGATCGCGGTGAGCATCGGCACGGCATCGGAGTAGTCGATGCAGCCGTGCTGCATGTCGATGCACAGCCAGTCGAGGCCGGTGTGCGCCATTACCTCCGCCGCGAAGCAGTGGGGGATCGACAGCCATCCGCCCACCGCAGGCTTGCCCTCGCGCCACAGCCGCTTGACCCGGTTCATCCGCATCGCCTGCTCCTCTGTCGTGCGCGCCCGGACGCGGGCGCGCCTGCGCGTTGCACGCACCCGGGATTCTATACGGGTCGGCCGACGGTCAGCGGGCGGGCGTGGACGGCGGGACGCTCGCTCGCGCACGAGCGCCCCGCGGACGCACGCGTACACTCGCGCCCCGGCCGCCCGCCTCCCGGGTTTGCCGCGAGCCTTCATTCACCCACAGGAGTCCGCATGTCCCTCCCCCACCGACTGGCCTGCGCCGCGCTCGTCGCGCTCGCCGCCAGCCTGCCGGCCGCCGCCCAGAAGTATCCCGAGAAGCCGATCCGGATGGTGCTGCCCTTCGCGCCCGGCGGTGGCACCGACGTGCTGGGCCGCATCGTCGGGGCGCGGCTGGGTGAGGCGATGGGCGCCACCTTCATCATCGAGAACCGCAGCGGCGCCGGCGGCACGATCGGCACCGAGGTGGTCGCGCGCGCGAACCCGGACGGCTACACCCTGCTGTTCACCTCCGCCAGCCACAGCTTCAACCCGGCCCTGTACGCGAAACTGGGCTATGACGCGCTGCGCGATTTCGCCCCGATCACGCTGGTGGCCATGGTGCCCAACCTGCTGGTCGTCCACCCGTCGCTGCCGGTGAAGAACGTGCAGGACCTTGTGGCCCTCGCGCGCGCCAAGCCCGGCCAGCTCTTCTATGCCTCCGCGGGCGCCGGCAGCTCGGTGCACCTGGCCGCAGCGCTGTTCGTCGCGATGGCGAAAGTCGACATGACTGCGGTCCACTACAAGAGTGGTGGCCTCGCGATGACCGGCATCCTGTCCGGGGAAGCCTCGCTGGTGTTCGCCACCATGCAGTCGGCGATGCCGTTCGTGCGCGCGGGCAAGCTGCGTCCGATCGCCATCTCCACCGCCCAGCGCTCGCCGGCGCTGCCGAACGTGCCGAGCATCGCCGAGTCCGGCGTGAAGGGCTACGATGCCTCGGGCTGGTACGGCATGCTCGCGCCATCCGGGGTGCGTACCGAAATCGTCGAGCGGCTGCAGTCCGAGGTCGCCCGCGTGCTCGGGCAGCCGGAGCTCAAGGAGCGACTCGCCTCGGAAGGCGCGGTGGCCGTCGCGAATACGCCCGCCCAGTTCGACCGCTTCATCCGCGAGGAGATCGCGCGCTGGACGAAGGTCGTGCGCGAGCTCGGCCTGAAGCTTGACTGAGTTGCCCGGTCGGTGCGCCCGACCGGCACCTGCGCGCGGGGCGTTCGCGGCGGTGCCCGATCGGAACGGATCCTCGCGCACGCCCGCAGCGGCGGCGCGAACGCGAGAGTCGGGGCGACGCCGACGTCGGATCGGATACACTCGCCTCCTGGCAGCGCGCGACACGCGCGCTGTGCGCTGCGCGCCCGCGGCCGGCCGGATGTCTCGGCCGGGCAGTACGTCCTGCCGCGAGCGCCCCGCCTCCCCCGCCACCGCATGACCGGACTCCCGATGGCCACCAGCGAACGCATCCGATTCTTCACCAAGCCCGGCTGAACGAGCTGCCTACGGACGAAAGAGTTTCTTTCGCGACTGGATATCGAGTTCGACACGATCGACATCTTCAACGATCCGGCCGGGCTCGCCGAACTCGCTGCGCTGGGCGTCAAGACGACGCCGGTCGTGGCGAAGGGCGACCGCTACGTGCTGGGCCAGGTGATCGGCGACGTGGCGAAGTTCCTCGGACTGAACTTCGACGGCGGCCCTGCGCTGACACCCTCGGAACTGATCGATCGCGCCTGCGGCGTGCTGCAGGCCGCCTCGCGCTTCATCGCCCAGATTCCGGATGCCCATTTCAACGAAGACCTCCCGATGTCGGGTCGACGGCGGACCTACCGGGAACTCGCCCACCACCTGGTGCGCATCCAGGAGGCGATGCTCGAGGCCGCCGACGGCATCGAGTTCACCATCGAGCAGCCGGTGATGCCGCCGGGTGCGCACATCACGCGGCCCGCCCAGATCGCCGAATACGCGGGCGAGGTCGCCTCGCGGCTGCGCGCGTGGTGGTCGGAGGCATCGAAGTCCGATCCGAAGGCGACCCGCACGGTCGCCACCTACTTCGGGTCGCAACCGCTGGCCGTCCTGATGGAGCGCTGCGCCTGGCACTCGGCCCAGCACACCCGGCAGCTCGAGCACCTGCTCGGCCGCCTGGGCGTGAAGGTCGACGGTCCGTTGCGCCCGGAGGACCTGCGCGGTCTTCCCCTGCCCGAGAAGGTCTGGGAAGACTGACCCTCATGCGGTGAGCGGATCGAACCCCAGTCCGGATCGGGCGCTGCCACGGCAGCGCCCGCCGGGCGTCGATCAGCTGCTGCGCCAGGACACCTTCCTGAGGCTGGCCGAGCGGCACGGCCGCGCCCTCGTGCTGGAGGTGGTGCGCGAGCGCCTGGCGCGATTGCGCGCGTCCGGCGAGGACTTCGACCCTGGCCGCTTCACGGCAGACTGCGTGGGCGAACTCGAGGCGATCGCTCGACCGGCGCTGCGCCCGGTGTTCAACCTCACCGGGACGGTGCTGCACACCAACCTCGGACGGGCGTGGGCCGCGCCAGAGGCCGTGGCCGCCGTCTCGGCGGTCATGGCGGGCGCCGCGAACCTCGAGTTCGACCTCGACACCGGCCGTCGCGGAGAGCGCGATGCGCATGTCGAGGCGCTGCTTTGCCGGATCACCGGCGCCGAGGCCGCCACGCTGGTCAACAACAATGCCGCCGCGGTGCTGCTCTCGCTCGCCGCGCTGGCCGCGCGCCGCGAGGTGATCGTCTCGCGCGGTGAACTGATCGAGATCGGCGGCGCGTTCCGGATGCCGGACATCATGGCGCGCGCCGGCTGCCGCCTGCGCGAGGTCGGAACCACCAATCGCACCCACGCCCGCGACTACGAGGAGGCGATCGGACCGCGCACGGCGGCGCTGATGCGGGTGCATCCGAGCAACTATGCGGTCGAAGGCTTCACCGCGGTCGTGGACACCGCCACGATGGCCGCGATCGCTCATGCGCGCACCCTGCCGATGATCGAGGATCTCGGCGCCGGCTCGCTGGTCGATCTCTCCCGCTGGGGCCTGCCGCACGAGCCGACGCCGCAGGAGGCGATCGCGGCGGGCGCGGATATCGTCACCTTCAGCGGCGACAAGCTGCTCGGCGGTCCCCAGGCCGGCCTGATCGTCGGGCGCGCGGACCTGGTCGCGCGCATCCGCCGGCACCCGCTCAAGCGCGCGCTGCGCCTGGACAAGATGACCCTCGCCGCGCTCGAGGCCACGCTGCGCCTGTATCTCGACCCGGATCGACTGCGCGAACGACTGCCGGTCCTGCGCCTGCTCACCCGGCCCGCGGCCGAGATGGAAGCCGCCGCCCGGCGATTGCTGCCGGCGCTGCGCGAGGCGCTTTCGGCCGGCTTCGGCGAGGCGCTGGCCATCGACACCACCGCGTGCCTCAGCCAGATCGGCAGCGGATCGCTCCCGGTCGACCGCCTGCCCGGGGTCGCGCTGCGCATCCGCCGCGGCAGCCCGCGCGGCCCCTCGCTCGCGGCCTTCGCACGGCGGCTGCGCGAGTTGCCGGTGCCGGTGATCGGCCGCATCCACGACGAGGCGCTGCTGCTCGACCTGCGCTGCCTGGAACCCGAGGACGAGGCCCGGTTCGTCGAGCAGTTCGCCGCCATGGCCGCCTGAGGCAGGCCCGATGATCGTCGCGACCGCCGGCCATATCGATCACGGCAAGACGCTGCTGGTACGCCGTCTCACCGGCATCGATACCGACCGCCTCCCGGAGGAGAAGCGCCGCGGCATCTCGATCGATCTGGGCTTTGCCCACCTTCGCCTGCCCGGCCTGCCGCCCATCGGGTTCGTCGACGTCCCCGGACACGAGCGGTTCGTGCGCAACATGCTGGCCGG
>JBIPNU010000251.1:0-4643 GCA_044370615.1 Burkholderiales bacterium | reverse complement strand
GCCGCGCATGGTCAGTTGCCCGCGATCGTCATGCGATCGATCAGGATCGACCCGGTACGGCGACCTCCGCGCTCGATCGCGTCCGCGCCGACGGCCGCGATGCCGCGGAACATGTCGCGCAGGTTCCCGGCGATCGTCACCTCGTGCACCGGCCAGGCCATCTCGCCGTTCTCGACCCAGAAGCCGGCGGCGCCGCGCGAGTAGTCGCCGGTCACGGAATTCACGCCCTGCCCGAGCAGTTCGGTCACCACGAGGCCTCGCCCCATCTCGCGCAGCAGCGCGGCGAAGTCGCGCGATCCGCTGCGCACCACGATGTTGTGGCTGCCCCCGGCATTGCCGGTGCTGGGCATGCCGAGCTTGCGGCCCGAGTAGGTGCCGAGGAAGTAGCCCTCGACCACGCCGTCGCGCACCACGGTGCGCGGCACGGTGGCCACGCCCTCGTCGTCGAAGGGCGCACTGGACAGCCCGCGCGGCAGGTGGGGCTGCTCCTCGACATGGACCACGGGCGAGAACACCGTCGTGCCGAGGCTGTCGAGCAGGAAGGACGATCGCCGGTACAGCGCCCCGCCCGACACCGCGCCGATGAAGTGCGAGACCAGGCCGCCGGCCAGCGTCGCCTCGAACAGCACGGGCGCCTGCACCGTGTCGAGCTTGCGCGCGGCGAGTCGCGCCACCGCCCGCTCGGCCGCGCGGCGTCCCACGGCCTCGGGCGACTCCAGTGCGTCGCGGTGACGGGCAACGGTGTACCAGTCGTCGCGCTGCATGTCGTCGCCACCGCCGGCGATCACCGAGCACGACAGGCTGTAGCGCGAGGTCGCGTAGCCGCCGCAGAAGCCATTGCTGTTGGCGAGCGCGAAGTGCCATTGCTGGGTGTAGAGGTTGGCGCCCTCGGAGTTGCCGATCCGCGGGTCGTGGTCGAGCGCGGCCGACTCGCAGCGGCGCGCGAGTTCGATGGCCTCCTCCACCGGCACCTCCCAGGGGTGGTGCAGGTCGAGCTCGGGCACGTCGGCCGGATGGCGATCGGGGTCCGGCAGGCCGGCGCAGGGGTCCTCGGCCGTGTGGCGGGCGATGGCCAGCGCGGCCTCGACCGTGTCGCGGATCGCCCGCGGGGAGAAATCGGACGTGCTGGCGTGGCCGCGGCGCTGGCCGAGGTAGACCGATACGCCGAGCGATTTGTCCCGCGTGTACTCGATCGTTTCGACCTCCCGCGACCGCACGGTCACGCTCTGGCCGAAACCGTCGTTCACCTCGGCCTCGGCCGCGCTCGCGCCCAGCGCGCGCGCGTGTGCGACCGCGTCGGTGGCGATCTGCCGCAGGGTGGCGTCGGTCAGGCTGAATCGGGACGTGCTCATCGGCTGGGCTGCGAGTCGGACGCTCCGCGATCGCCCGCGGGCCGGCCCGCCCGGTCCGCGCCGCGCGACGGATGCCGACGTATGATAGCAGCGCCATCCACGCCCGCCGGACCGCATGACGAACGACCCGAACGATCCGCCCGCCGTCCCGCGCCCCGCGCCCGGACGCGACCCCGACCCTTCGGCGTCCGGCACCGGGGTCAGCAAGACACGGCGCAAGCGCGCCGCCCACGATCTCCAGGCGCTGGGCGAGCGCCTTGTCGGGCTGTCGCGAGACGCGCTCGACGGCCTTGCCCTGCCCGAGCCGCTGCACGAGGCGGTGCGCGAGGCGCAGTCGATGACCCGCCACGAGGCACGACGCCGGCAACTGCAGTACATCGGCCGGCTCATGCGCGACATCGACCCCTCGGCGATCCGCGAGCGGCTCGCCGAGCGCGATGGCACGTCGGCAGCCGCGATCGCGCGCCACCACGAACTCGAACGCTGGCGCAAGCGGTTGATGGAGGGGGAGGCGGCATTCACCGAATTCGCCGCTGCCCATCCCGGCTGCGACCTGCAGCAGCTGCGCACGCTGGTGCGCAACGCCCATCGCGAGGCAGAGCTCGGACGACCGCCGCGCAGCTGGCGCGAACTGTTCCGCGTGCTGCGCGAGGCGCTGGAGCCCGCTGCCGGCTGACCACCCCGGCGGGCATCCCCCGCGGTCGCCCGCCGCCCCCGCGCCCGAACCCCGCAGAGGGTGGGCCCCGACCGGAGGAGCATGACATGCCGCTGCACCGACCGACACCCGCCCCCACCCGCTCGCCGCAACCGGACGCGGCGACGCCCACGCGGCACGCGCGAACCTTCGCAGCGAGCGTATCCCGCTGGCCCGCCCGGGCGCGCGCGCCGGTCGGGACACTCGCCGCTGCCGCCTCGCTCGCCGCGCTTGTCGCGGCCTCGCCTGCGTGCGCGCAGACGTGGCCGGTCAAGCCGGTGCGGCTGCTGGTCCCGTTCGCCCCCGGGGGCACCACGGACGTGATCGGCAGGCTCGTCGCGCAGCGCCTGGGCGAGCCGCTCGGCCAGCCGGTGGTGGTCGAGAACCGCGCCGGGGCCAGCGGCATGATCGGCTACGAGGCGGTCGCCCGGGCGCCCGCCGACGGCTACACGCTGCTGATGATGACCATCGCCTTCCCGATCAATGCCGGGCTGCGCAAGGACCTGCCTTTCGATCCGGTGAAGAGTTTCGCGCCGGTCACGCAGCTCGTGTCGCTGCCGCTGATGCTGGTCGTGCATCCCTCGCTGCCGGTGAAGAACGTGCGCGACCTGATCGCGCTCGCCCGCGCCCGACCTGGCCAGCTCACCTACGCGACCTCCGGGCACGGGACCTCTCCGCACATGGCCGCGGCCATGTTCACCTCGATGACCGGCACCCAGATGGTGCACGTACCCTACAAGGGCAACGCGCCGACGCTGACCGACCTGCTGGGCGGACAGGTCTCGCTCACCTTCGGCATCGCGCAGGCGTTCCTGCCGCACGTGAAGACCGGACGGCTGCGCGCCGTGGCTGTCACGACCGGCCAGCGCACCGCCTTCGCGCCACAGCTGCCCACCATCGCCGAGTCCGGACTGCCGGGCTACGAGATCAGCGCCTGGCAGGGCATCCTCGCGCCCGCGGGCACCGACCCGGCGATCGTCAGCCGCCTCTCGCGCGAGATCGGCCGCATCCTGCGCCTGCCCGAGGTGGTCGAGCGTCTCGCCAACGAAGGGGCGGAACCGGTGGGCAGCACGCCCGAGGAATTCGCGCAGACCCTGCGCGCGGAACTCGCCCGCTGGGCCAGGGTCGGACAGGCGGCGGGGCTGCGCATCGACTAGGGCCGGACACGGCCAGTGCCGAGCCGCTATCATCCCTGCGGTGCTTCGTGCCGCGGGGCCCGCACCCGGGCCGCGGGTACGCCGGCGGCCCGACCTTCCGGAGCGTGGCTCCGGCAGCGCGCCGCGCGCGGCCGGGGCGCAACGGGAACCCGCCGATCCGACCGCTTCCACTCGCCATGTCCGAAACCGAAACCCCCGCCACGCTCACCATCGGCCTGGTGTCGATCAGCGACCGCGCCTCCAGCGGCGTCTACGAGGACCTCGGGCTGCCCTCGCTCGAGGAATGGTTCGCCCGCGCGCTGGTCACCCCGTGGCGCACGGTACGCCGACTGATCCCCGACGAGCGCGACCGGATCGAGGCCACGCTGGTCGAGCTGGTCGATCGCGAGCGCTGCGACCTCGTGCTCACCACCGGCGGCACCGGCCCCGCGCCGCGCGACGTGACGCCCGAGGCCACCCTCGCGGTCGCCGACCGCGAGCTGCCCGGCTTCGGCGAGCAGATGCGCCAGATCAGCCTGCGCTTCGTGCCGACCGCGATCCTGTCGCGGCAGGTCGCGGTGATCCGCGGGCAGTCGCTCATCATCAACCTGCCCGGCCAGCCGAAGTCGATTCGCGAGACGCTCGAGGGGCTGAAGGACGCCGAGGGTCAGTCCGTGGTACCCGGCATCTTTGCCGCCGTGCCCTACTGCATCGACCTCATCGGCGGGCCGCGCATCGAATCCGATCCGGCGGTCGTGAAGGCCTTCCGGCCGAAGAAGAAGTGATGCGTGCACGGGCGGCCCGCCGGCGGCGCAGGGCGGTCCCGATCGAACCGGCGGAGTGAACCGAATGTCGTTGCTCGAAACGGTGGAAAACCAGAGCGGTCCGGCGGGCGTGCCTGCGCAGGCCGCGGTGATCTGGATGCACGGACTTGGCGCGGACGGCCACGACTTCGAACCGGTGGTGCCTCAGCTGCGGCTGCCGGCATCGCTGGCGGTGCGCTTCGTCTTTCCCCACGCCCCGATGCAGCCGGTGTCGATCAATCATGGCGCGGTGATGCGCGCGTGGTACGACGTGACCTTCGACGATCTCGAAGGACGATCGCGGCGCGCCGACGAGGCCGGCGTGCGCCGCTCGGTCGGCCAGGTGCAGGCGCTGGTGGAGCGCGAGGTGGCCCGGGGCATCCCGGCCTCGCGTATCGTGCTGGCCGGCTTCTCCCAGGGTGGGGCGATCGCCCTGGCAACGGCGCTTCGGCATCCGCAGCGGCTTGCCGGCGTGATGGCGCTGTCCACCTACCTGCCGATGCCCGAGACCCTGCCCGCCGAAGCCGCCCCCGCCAACGCGCTGCTGCCCGTGTTCTACGCGCACGGCACGCACGACCCGGTCATCCCGATCGGCATGGCGCGCGCCTCGATCGAGCGGCTCGATGCGCTCGGCTACCCGATCGAGTGGCACGAGTAC
>JBIPNU010000249.1:0-4674 GCA_044370615.1 Burkholderiales bacterium | reverse complement strand
CGCTTCGTGATCGAGCGAGACGAGGACGATCTGAAGAAGGGTGCTGTTTCGGGTGGCAGGCGAATGGAAAAGATCTCTCTGGACGAGATCTTCCAGTCGGGCGTGGTCACGGGTGTGGATATGGAGAACGGCTACATGCCGCTGGTGCTGTATGCCAATGACGACCTGATCATCGAGGTCGCCAACTGCGACCGCGAGCAGGGCGGCTGGCATCGAAACCTCGGTGCCGACGAGTGGGCGTTCCAGTACAAGGGTTCGCGCACCCTCAATTCCGAGACCGGGCCTGTCACCATCAACGAGGGCGAAATGACCGTCATCCCGCGCGGTGTGGCCCATCAGAACGTCGGGCATGGGCCGAACATCGAGATCACGATCTACTCGCGGAAGCCCCTGAAGCGGCTATGCCCCACCTCTGCCGAGGAGGCACGGCTCCGGATGAAGATCAAGGACGGGCAGCCGGTGGTGCCCCCAGTCAGGCTCGACGGCGAGGACGCCTGATCGCGTTCAGCGCCCGGCCGCGCCGCGCCAGCCGATCCAGTCGCACAGGGCCTCACCCATCACGAGCTCCAGGTCGCGCCCCTTCAGCCAGTCGAGTTCCTCGGTGAACAGCGTGACGCACTGCCGCCAGCTGCAGGGCATGCGGGTGATGTCGGTGCCCCAGAACATGCGGCTGGGCCCGAAGGCCTCGAAAATCCGGCGCATGTAGGGCTGGATGTTCCGATACGGATAAGGCTCGCTCGAGTAGCTGGGCGCGCCGGTCGCCTTGACGGCCACGTTGGGGTGACGGGCGTGTGCGAGCAGCTTGTCGAGATCGGCAAACGACTCGGCATCCTGCGTGCTGCGCAGGCGCGCCATGTGGTCGATCATCAGGCGCAGCCCCGGATGCCGGGCTGCAATCCGACCGACCACGTCGAGGTGCTTCGGCACCAGCAGCCCGACCGGCGTGCCGGCACGCTCGGCCTCGGGCCACAGCCAGTCGATCGACCCATCGGTCAGCCAGTTCGTCTCGGCAGGCTTGAGGAAGGCAAAACGCAGTCCGACCACCCCGGGTGTATCGAGCAGTC
Source organism: Burkholderiales bacterium (assembly GCA_044370615.1). Taxonomy (GTDB): domain Bacteria; phylum Pseudomonadota; class Gammaproteobacteria; order Burkholderiales; family CAIKXV01; genus CAIKXV01. The sequence goes on along the minus strand of JBIPNU010000249.1, from coordinate 3,610 downwards.
GGCGCAACTGCTCGCGGGCGTCCGGTGCGGTCACGTCGAAGAAGGCCAGCACCGACAGTCGATCGGGATACTCGCCCGCCGCCCTGATCGCGACCGGATTGGCGTCCGGATCCCAGCTGGGCGGATGCAGCACCGCTGCGTCGACGCCGGCCTCGTCCATGTCCCGCAGAAGCTCATCGGCGGTATAGGACGAGACCTGGCGGTGGACGTGGACAGGGGTGCCGCTGGTCCAGATGTGAACCTGCGCGTCGACGATCTTCATTCGGTATTCCTTGGTCAGTGTTACCCGGGCGCCGGCCCGACGGCGCGGCCGCCCCGATTCGCGGCTACTGCGCCTCGAGTCCGACAGCCTTCACGATGCGCCCGTAGAGTTCGATTTCCTCGGCAAGAAAGCGCCTTGCCTCGGCGGGTGTGTTACCCAGCGGGTCATAGCCGCCGGCGACCAGTTGCGCGGCCACCTTGGGGCTGTGCACGGACGCGTGCGCAGCCCGCTGCAGCCGCTCGATGATCGCTGGCGGGGTCTTCGCAGGCGCAAGCCACGCATTCCACCCGGAGTCCTTGTGAAACCCGGGAAGCCCGGACTCCATGATCGTGGGTGTGTCGGGCAGCACCGACCAGCGTGACTTTCCGGTAAAGCCGAGCGCGCGCAACCGCCCCGACTTCACCAGCGGCACGGCAGCGGTGGGCGGAATGAACATGATCGGCACCTCGCCGACCATGAGCGCGTTGATCGCAGGTGCGACCCCCTTGTAGGGCACATGCGCCATGGTGACTCCGGCCGCCCGGGAGAACATCTCCGCGATCAGATGGGTGGAATTGCCAACGCCGCCGCTGCTGTAGGCGACCTTTCCACCGCGCGCGATGTCGATGAGGTCCTTGATCGACTTCGCGGGAAAGTTGTTCCCCGCCAGCACGACGTATCCGCTTCCGAGGGCCACGAAGGTGACCGGGGCGAGATCGCGCTGGGTATCGTAGGGCAGCTTCTTGTAGACGCTCGGATTGATGGCGATCGAAGTCGAGACGTGGAGCAGCGTGTAGCCATCGGGGTTTGCATTGACCACCATCTGGGTGCCGATGATTCCGTTCGCACCGCCGCGGTTGTCGATCACGATCGTGCCCAGATCCTTTTCGGCACCGGAGGCGATCGTGCGTGCGAGGATGGACGCGGTACCCCCGGCATCGAAGGGTACGATCAGCCGGATCGGTCGATCGGGAAACTGGGAAGCCACTGCCATCGGTGGCAGCAGCAGCACGGCGGCAAGCGTTCTCGCGATGGTCATCCGTTCCCTCCTTTGCAGACCGGACCAGGCCGGTGCCCGGTGCGGCGCGCCCGAAAGCGTCTGGCCCCTGCCGCACGGCCCGAGCGTGGCTCGACAGCCTGTCCCTGGTCGGACCGACTCCTCTTGCCACCCGCTCCTCCTGTCGGCGCGGCTCTCGGCGGAGCCTGTTCGTTGCCGGGGTCTTCACAGTATGGTACACCCCGCGGGATGTCCATATCAGGCGGCAAATAACACCGATTCATGTACTCGTATAAAGAAAAACTGGACACCAAGCTTCTGCACCTGTTCAGCGTGCTGATGGCCGAGCGAAACGTCTCGCGAGCAGCCCAGAAGCTGGGCATCAGCCAGCCCGCGATGAGCCTCGTGCTTCGACGCCTGCGTGTGCTGTTCAGGGACCCGCTGTTCGTGCGCGCGCACAACGAGATGGTGCCCACGCCTCGCGCCCTCGAACTCGCGGTCTCGGTACGCCGGATCCTCGAGGATCTGGGCACGCTACTGGATGTCGAGCCGACGTTCGAGCCGCGCACCGCGCGCGCCCACTTCGCGCTCACGATTCCGTCCTACATCTCCTTCCTGCTGCTGCCGAAGCTGCTGCGCTCGATCGAGCGACGGGCGCCGGGCGTGACCCTCGATGCGCGGTCTTCGGACCGGGATCTTGCCGCCGAGTGGCTGGAGACTGGCGAGATCGACTTCCGGATCGGCTGGATCAGCACGCCACCGGATGCCCTGCGCTACAAGGTGCTCTACCGGGACCGGTTCGTGCTGCTGGCGGGGCGCTCGAATGCCAGAAGCCGGCGCACCCTCACGGTCGAGGAGTTCTGCGCGGCGCCCCACGTGCGAACGATGGTGCACCCGCGCAGCGACTCGGGCCGGTTGATCGACCAGGCGCTGGGTGCGCTGGGACTCCGGCTGAACATCGCCGCAGTGGTACAGGACGCGCTGGCTGTCCCCTACACCGTGGCGAGCACGGGCCTGATCGCGCTGGTGCCCTCTCGCCTTGCGAGCGCGGTCTCCAGGCAGATGCCGCTGCGCATCCTCCAGCCGCCGGTCGAACTGCCCGAGCAGACGATCGCGCTCTACTGGCACGAACGCACCCAGAACAGCGCGGCGCACCGCTGGCTGCGAAACGAGATCGGCGACATCTGCGGCGGCGCCTGATCGTTGCGGTTGCCGGAACGCGCCTTCGGGCTCGTCGATGCCTCCGAAGTCGCTGCCCCGCATCGGCCGTGGTGCGCTGCGCGATCGGTCACGTTGCCGGGTGTCCGCCGCGGTGTTCGGCGTTTCCGGTCGGGCCGAGCGGCGACCGCCGGGGGTCGTGTCCTCCCGCATCGGCGCATTTCAATATTCTTCGGCTTATGTCGCCCATACACCGAAGACAATAGACGTCGGCGGTCATTGCCCCTAGCATGCAGTCCACGTCGCCTCGGGCGACCTTGCGCACCAGGGCGGCGATGTCAGTGGATGACGACAATACGGGTCTGAAGCGGTTCTTCGCGCCGCGCAGCGTCGCCCTGGTCGGCGCGACCGAGGATCTCGGTCGCTTCGCCGGCCGGGTGCTGCTGCGCATGACCGGGTTCGGCTACGAGGGCACGATCTACCCGGTCAACCCGCGCTTCGAGCAGGTGAAGGGGCTTCGCTGCTATCCGAAGGTGAGCGATCTCCCCGAGCCGGTCGACCATGTCGGGATCGTGGTCCCTGCGCCGCGCGTGCTCGAGGTGCTCGAGGAGTGCGGGCGCAACGGAGCCCGTTTCGCCACCATCTACACCGGCGGGTTCGCGGAGACGGGCACCGAAGAGGGGCGCCGCATGCAGGCGGACCTCGTGGCGTGCGCTCGTGCCTCGGGCATGCGCCTGATGGGGCCGAACTGCAACGGGATGGTGAGCTTCGTCGACCGCTTCGCGATGACCACCTCGGCGACGATCGCCGGCCCCCGGAAGGCGCCGGGCAACGTCGGCGTGGTCTCGCAGAGCGGGGGGGCGGGACAGACCAACGTGATGTGGCGCGCGCAGGAACTGGGGCTGGGCATCAGCTACCAGGTGAGTTGCGGCAACTCCGCCGACCTGACCATTCTCGACTTCATCGAGTTCATGGTCGACGACCCCGCGACCGACACGGTGATGGTGCTCGCCGAGCACATTCCCGATGGCGATCGGCTGTTCGAGGTCGCGCGGCGCGCAGCCGACCGCGAGAAGCCGATCGTGATGATCAAGCTCGGCCGCACCGCGGCCGGCAGCCAGGCAGCCGCATCGCACACCGGGGCGATGGCGGGCTCCGATGGCATCTGCGACGTCGCGCTGCGCCAGGCGGGCCTCTTGCGGGACGACGACAGC
>JBIPNU010000248.1:0-4685 GCA_044370615.1 Burkholderiales bacterium | reverse complement strand
GCAGCGGCAGTTGCTCGGGCGGGACGATCTCGTCGCGCACGAGGTTGGTCACCGGCACCTCGGCAGTCGGGATCAGGTAGAAGCGCCCTTCCTCGCCGCGCGGCACGACGAACAGGTCTTCCTCGAACTTGGGCAGCTGACCGGTGCCGCGCAGGCTCTGGGCGTTGACCAGATACGGCGCGTAGACCTCGGTGTAGCCATGCTCGGTGGTGTGGACATCGAGCATGAACTGGGCAATGGCCCGGTGCAGGCGCGCGAGCGGCCCGGTCATCACCGAGAAGCGCGAGCCGGCGATCTTCGTCGCGCGCTCGAAGTCGAGCAGGCCCAGCGCCTCGCCAAGGTCGACATGGTCGCGCGGCGTGAAGTCGAACGCGCGGGGCTCACCCACCGTGCGCACGACCGGATTGTCGTCGGCCGAGCGCCCCGCCGGCACGCTCTCGTGGGGCAGGTTGGGCACGGTCGCCAGGAGGGCGTCGATCGACTCCTGGATCCCGGCAAGCCGACGCTCGTTCCCGGCCAGGTCGTCGGCGAAGCCCGCGACCGCCGCCTTGAGCGCGGCCACGTCCTCGCCGCGCTTCATCGCCTCGCCGATGCGCTTCGACTCCGCGTTGCGCCGGGCCTGCAGCTCCTGCGTATGCACCTGCACCTGCCGGCGCTCGGCCTCCAGCGCCACGAAGCGCTCGCGTTCGAACGCGAAGCCGCGGTCGGCAAGCCGGTCGACCACCCGGTCGAGATCGGAGCGCAGGGTCTGGATGTCGAGCATGGCGGCAAGCGTCGCGGCGGACACCGCGAAGCGAAACGGATCGGAGGGTCGGGGCCGGAACCGGAGGGCGGCCAGCCGCGGCACCGGCCCGCGGCCGGCTGCGCGGCGGCCTGCATTCTACGGGCTCTCGGGTCCGCGAGCGCCTTGACAGCTGCCCGACCTGCCCCTACCGTCCCGCGTCATTCGGTCCGCAGGAGCCGGCCCCATGGGCACCCCCTCCGCCTCGCCCACCATCCGCCCCCCGGATCTCCACCTGCGAGCGCCAATGATCCCGCTGCCACCCGGCAGCTGCGACTGCCATGCCCACGTGTTCGGGCCCGCCGACCGTTTCCCGTATGCGCCCACGCGCGCCTACACGCCGGTCGATACCCCGACGCCGATGTACGTCGCGCAACTGCGCGCGCTGGGCTGCGAGCGCGCGGTGCTGGTCCAGCCCTCGTGCTACGGCACCGACAACACGGCGATGCTCGACGCGCTGCGCTCGGGAAGCTTCCCGTTCCGCGGCGTCGCGGTGATCTCCGGACACGAGCCCGACGAGGAACTGGCGGCGATGCACGCCGCCGGCGTGCGTGGCATCCGCCTCAACCTCTACACCCGCGGCGCCCTGCTCTCGCTCGACGACGCGCAGCGGCTCGCGGCCCGGGTGCGACCGTTCGGCTGGCATCTGCAGATCTACGCCTCGCTCTCGACGCTGTCCGACCTCGACGGCCTGCTCGACCGCCTCGACCGCCCGGTGGTCATCGACCACCTCGGACACCCCGACGTGGCCGCCGGGCCGCAGGCGCCCGGCTTCCGCGCGCTGCTGCGCGCACTCGCCGACGGCCGCTGCTGGGTGAAACTGTCGGGGGCCTATCGCCTCACGCAGCGGCACCCGCGCTACCCCGAGGCCTTGCCGTTCGCACGGGCGCTGGTCGCAGCGAATCCGGAGCGGCTGGTGTGGGGCAGCGACTGGCCGCACACCAACTTCGCCGGCCCGATGCCCAACGACGCCGAACTGGCCGACCTGCTCTGCGAATGGGCGCCCGACGACACGGTGCGCCACCGCATCCTGGTCGACAACCCGGCCCGTCTCTACGACTTCCCCTGACCGAGGCCGCCATGGACCATCCCTTGCCACGCCCGGCGCAACCCGCAGCCGTGGGCCGCCGCCCGACCCGGCCCGGTCCGGCGGCATCCGGCCCGGGCGCGCCCCTGCGGCGCATCGTGCTCTGCCCGACCGTCCTGCTGCTCGCACTGGCGCAGGCGCCGGCATGGGCGCAGGCGGGTTTCCCGGCCAAGCCGATCCGACTGGTGGTGCCGGTAGCCGCCGGCGGCAACCAGGACCTGATCGCGCGCAACCTGATGCAGCGGGTCTCGGAACTGCTGGGCTCGCCGGTCATCGTCGAGAACCGCCCGGGGGTCAGCGGGGTCGTCGGTTCGGAGTTCGTCGCGCGCGCGGCACCCGACGGCTACACCTGGCTGTCGATCTCCAACACCTTCGTCACCGTGCCGGCCGTGCTGCCCTCGGTGCCCTACGACCCGGTGCGCGACTTCACTGCCGCCAGCGTGATCGCGATGATCCCGCAGGTGCTGGTGGTCACCCCCGCGCTGCCCGCGCGCAGCGTGAAGGAGCTGATCGCGGCCGCCCGCGCGCGCCCCGGGCAGCTGAATGTCGCGATGTCGGGATCCGGATCCACCGGCCACATGGCCTCGGTCGCCTTCACCCGTGCCACCGGCATCAGCGTGACCTATGTTCCCTACAAGGGCAACGCGCCCGCGCTGATCGACCTGATGGGCGGCCATGTCGGTGCCATGTTCGATCAGGTGAGCACGTCGATCCCGCTGATCCGCACGGGCAAGCTGCGCGCGCTCGGGGTCACCAGCAGCACGCGCTCGGCGCTGCTGCCCGATGTACCGACCATCGCCGAGGCTGGCGTGCCAGGATACGAGTCGGCCACGTTCAACGCGGTGATCGCGCCCGCCGCGGTGCCGCGCGACATCGTCGCGCGCATGCACGGTCTGCTCGTCCAGGCTGCGCGCACGCCCGACCTGCGCGCGCGCCTTGCCGAGCTGGGGATCGAACTGACCGCCAGCGCCTCCCCCGAGGAGGCTACCGCCCACGTGCGCGGCGAGACCGCCCGCATGGCGAAACTGGTGCGCGAGGCCGGCATCAAGCCGGACTGAGACAGGCCCCCTCGGTCGCCCGCGCCCCCGACTCCGCCCGGACTTCGCGACGGGACAGCGCGCAATCAAGCAGCCGGGTGAGCCCCCCGGGGCGGCACTCCACCGCGCGACCGAACCCTCCAATGCCCGAACGTCCTCGCCCCCGCCCGGACAACCACCCGATCGAACGAACGGTCGCACGGCCCCGCGGCCGACTCCCTGCCCGGCGACTCGATCGCGCGATCGGTCCGTGAATCGCGGGTTGACGGGCGACGCCGGGCGGCGAAACGTCGGTGTCCTCGAGGGACTCGCGCCCGCAGAGACTCAGCCCGTACCGCCGGCGGACGGCGGCGCGGTCGATTCCGCCTGCTCGCGCCGCCGGCGCGCCGCGGAAGAGCGCCGGAAGAATTCGCCCCCGCCGAACAGCATCGCGGCACAGCCGGCGAAGACCGCCACGTAGCCTGCCGCGCTCGCAACCGCGCCGAAGGTGACCGGAATCACCACGTGCGTGAGCTGGTTGATCATCACGCGAATGCCGGTGCCCTCGCCAGCCCGCCCCTTCGGCGAGAGCGTGTAGATCAGCGTCATGGTGATCGGCTGGCCGCAGCCGCAGCCCAGCCCGATCACGAACGAGATGATCGCGAGCGCGATCGCACCCTCGGCCAGCGGAAACGCCGCATAGCCGGCAGCCGCGCAGAAGATTGCCCCCACCAGCACCGCCGGCTCGCCGTGGCGGCGCGCGAGCTGCGCGGTGACGATACGCACCAGGAAGGTGGCCGCGGCGAACACCGCCATGATCACCCCGATCGCCGAGGCCGACAGCCCGAGCGAACGCGCATAGACCGGCAGCAGGAAATTGAACAGATCCCAGGCGGTCGCGAGGATGCCTCCGGCGATGAAGATGTCGCGCAGCGCCGGAATGCGCCAGAGGTCGGCCGAGGAGCGCCGCTCGCCGCGGGCCTCGCTCCGTCGCCGCCGCGGGATCCATCGCGGGAAGCCCCAGACTGCGATCAGCGCCACCAGCGGCAGCGCCGCGAGCACCGCGTAGGTGATGCGGTAGCCGAGCAGGTCGATCGACACGCCGGCGATCACCGGACCGATCAGCCCGGAGGCCGAGAAGCCCATGCCGAGCAGCGCGAAGTTGCCGGCACGGGTCTCGGAGGTACTCAGGGCGCCGGTCATCGTCTGCGCCGCCACCTGCCAGGCCATGAAGCCCACGCCCAGCATCGTCGCCGACACGCAGACCGCCAGCAGCGTCGGGAACGCGAAGGGCACCAGCAACCCGGCGATGATCATCAGCCCGCCGAACACCAGCGGCGGGCGCAGGCCCACGCGGTCGATCAGTTGACCCGCGCGCACCGCGAGAAACAGCGGCAGCAGCGCATAGAGCGCCACCACCACGCCGATCATCAGCGCCGAGGCGCCCAGGTGCAGCGCGAACAGCGCGGCGAGCACGCGACTGCCCCCGAACCCGATGTGGGTCGCCAGGCTCATCGTGATGATGAGCAGGAGCGGCCGGGGGACCGCAGGCATCGGTCGGAAGGGGCTCGTGGGAGGAGGGGCGCGAGGAAGCCACGAGCACATCGCCAGGCCGGTCGGGGTCGATCGATCCCGACGAGGCTCGCGCCGCACGCGCACGCCAACCGGCGTCCCGCCAGTCGCCCGCACCCGGGGCGCGGACCTCCGACGGTGGCCTCGGCATTATGCGAGTAAACTGCCGCGCAGTCGACCGAGGATGCAACGCGATGGATGCAGCGCGCAGGAACGTGGTTGTGCTGGC
>JBIPNU010000247.1:0-4688 GCA_044370615.1 Burkholderiales bacterium | reverse complement strand
ATCCGGTAGATCGTGGTCTCGCCGGGCGTCCCCTTGAGCGGGACACTGGACAACGGGGTCGCGAGGCTGCGCAGCGACGACGGCATCGCACGCACGACCGATTCGCTCGCCACGGTCTCCCCCTCGCCAGCCACTGCGGTGAGATAGCTCGCCGCATTCACGGTGTCGCCGAACAGGTCGACGCCCTCGGCCATCACCGGCCCGTGGTGCAGTCCGATGTGCAGCCCTGGCTGTTGCCCGCCCGGCGCGGTCACCTGGGTCTGCATCTCGCCGGCCGCCAGCACCGCCGAGCCCGGATCGGGGAACACGCACATCAGCGCATCGCCGGTGGCACGGATCACCCGACCGCCGAAGCGTGCCGGCACCCGCAGCGCCTGCGCAAGGCAGCGGGCGATCGCACTCTTCGCCCTCGCGTCACCGAGCTGGGCGAACAGCGCGGAGCGGTCGCTCACGTCGCCGACGAGCACGGTCATCGCCGGCTGCGCGTCGCTGGTGGAGCGGCGGAGCGTCTGGACTCGGTTGGGCGAGGATTCGGGCATGTCGGGATCGCGCGCGGCGCCATGGCAGCCCGGCACCCTGCGGGGCGGCCCGGTTGGCGAGCCTCCGGGCCGGGAAAGAAGGCAGGCCGTCCCGCGGGTGCGGACACGGCGCGGCCCGCACCCGCCTGACCGGGCCAGGTCACGCGCCGGGCTGGCCCCGCGGGCCGGCCTGCAGGTGGCGACCGCCACCGTCGTCGTTAACGGCGCGCGGGCCGGTTTCTTTAGGGGCAACACCCCGGCGCGCGACCCGGCGCCGCAGCAGACCGGCATGCCGGCGCGGGTGCCGGGGACTGTCCTGCGACGGCCGGGATCCCGACCGCCCCGGCACGGCGCGGCCCGCTGGCCCCTCCTGCAGGCCCCCGCGCGGACCGATCCGGGCACGCGGCGCGCCGGGGCCACCCCGCGTCGCCCTCGACGCGCCGGTCAGTCGTTCGCGGCGCCCTCGGCGGGCCGCCGCGGCACCAGCACGTTGGCCACCAGTTCCTGCATCACCTCACGCCGCTGGTTGTAGGTGATCGTGCGCAGCTTCACGATCCCCCGGTCGGGTCGCGACGCCGACGGCCTCGCCTCGAGCACCTCGGTGACCGCGGTGAGCACGTCGCCCGGCCGCGAGGGAGTCGGCCAGCGCAGCAGTTCGATGCCCAGCCCCACGCGCCCGCGCTCGTCGGACTTCATCTCCCCGCCGATCACCAGTCGCATGGTCAGCGCGGCGGTATACCAGCCGCTGCCGATCAGCCCGCCGAAGATCGATCGCGCCGCGGCCTCGGGATCGGTATGCATCGGCTGCGGATCGTAGGCCTGCGCGAAGGCGATCATCTTCGCCTCCTCGAGCTCGACGCTGCCGGTGTTGAAGTGACGCCCGACCTGCATGTCCTCGAAATAGAGCGGCGACGCCGCCGGTTCAGCCGATTGCACTGCGTGGTCTCCTCTGCCTCATGACCGCCTGTCCGTGCCCGGGACCTCCGCCCGGGCACCCGCCGCGCGACCGCGCGGGATGAATCGTCCGGGGCGCGCGCCGGTCGGCGCGCCGTCCCGCCACACCGGGCAGCCGTTGACCACCACCAGGCGGATGCCTGCCGCAGGCTCGGTGGGGCGGTCCCAGGTCGCGCGGTCGATCACCTCCGCCGGATCGAACACGGCGAGATCGGCGAAGGCCCCGGGTTCCAGAAGACCCCGCCCCTGGAGCCCGAACCGCTGCGCGGGCAGGCCGGTCATCCGCCGCACCGCCTCCTCCAGCGTGAACAGGCCGAGCTCGCGCGCATAGTGGCCCAGCACGCGCGGGAACGTACCCCACAGCCGCGGGTGCGGGCTGGCATCATGGGGCAGGCCATCGGATCCGATCATGGTATGCGGGAACGCGAGCACCCGGCGCACGTCGGACTCGCTCATCATGAAGTAGATCGCCCCGGCCGGCTGCAGGCGCTCCACCGCCTCGGCGACCGACACCTTCCATCGGGCCGCGAGGTCATCGAGGTCGCAGCCCGCGGCCCGCGGGTGCGGCGCCGACCATGCGATCCGGACGCGGCTCGCCATCTCGACCCGTCCCGCATCGAGCATGGTCGAGGAGGCCGCGTACGGATAGCAGTCGAGACCCACCGGCTGGTCGCGCATGGCGGCGGCCAGCGTGGCCAGCGTGCGCTCGCTGCGTCCATGGTTGCGCGTGCCCGCCACCTTGTGATGCGACACCACCACCGGCATCGCGCACTCGGCGCCGATGCGCAGGGTCTCGGCGATCGCCTCGTCGATGCGGTCGCCCTCGTCGCGCATGTGCGTCACGTACAGCCCCCCGCGGGCCGCGACCTGCCTCGAGATCTCGATCAGCTCGTCGGTGCCCGCCGCGGCCGCGGGCGGATAGAAGGTGCCGGTCGACAGGCCGAGGGCGCCGGCATCCATCGCCTCGTCGAGCGCCGCCGCCATCCGCGCCCGCTCAGCGCGCCCGGCCGCCCGCGCCGTGTCGCCGCCCATCGCGGCCACGCGAAGCGTGCTGTGGCCGGCGAGCATCGCGACGTTGGTTGCCGCCGGGTTCGTCCCGAGCGCGGCGACATAGTCGACGAAGCGAGGAAACCGGAAACCGCCGCCTGCCGGATCGAGCAGGTCGAGCGGGGGCGGCGCCCGGCCGGTGGCCGCCAGCCCGGCCAGTGACAGGCCGCAGTTGCCGACGATCACCGTGGTCACGCCCTGGCTCACCTTGGGGGCCATCGCAGGCTCGACGAGCAGCAGGCGGTCGTCGTGCGTATGCACGTCGATGAAGCCCGGCGCGATCGCAAGCCCTTCGATGTCCACGACGCGCGCCAACGCATCGCCCGCCACCTCGCCGACCGCGAGGATGCGATCGCCCTCGACCAGCACGTCGGCGCGTCGTGCCGCCGCCCCGGTGCCGTCGATCAGGCTGCCACCCCGGAACAGCAGGCGATCGCCGTCGACCGTGGTCACTCGCCGTCCTCCGGCAGCACCTTGCCGGGATTGAGGATGCCCAGTGGATCGAGCGTGCGCTTGAGCGCGCGCATCATGGCCACCGCGGGCGCGCCGTGCTCTCGCTCGAGATACCGGCGCTTGCCGATGCCGATGCCATGCTCGCCGGTACAGGTGCCGCCAGCGGCGATCGCGCGCTCCACCAGCGCGCCGTGCGCGCGTTCGACCGCCGCGCGCTCGCGCGCGTCGCGCATCAGGTAGAGCACGTGGAAGTTGCCGTCTCCGACATGGCCGACGATCGCCGCGAGCAGTCCCTCGCGCTGCGCATCGGCCTGCGCGGCAAGCACGCATTCGGCCAGCCGCGAGATCGGCACGCACACGTCGGCCACAAGGCTGCCCGAGCCGGGCGCGAGCGCGAGCGCGGCGTAGTACGCCGCGTGGCGCGCCTTCCAGAGCCGGCTGCGGTCCTCGGTGCGGTGCGCCCACGCAAAACCGCCGCCGCCGTGCGCGGCGGCGATTGCGGCCACCGCAGTCGCCTGCTCCTCGACACCGGCTTCGCTGCCGTGGAACTCGTAGAACAGCGTGGGGCGCGGCTGCAGGTCGTCGAGCTTCGAGTAGGCGATGCTCGCCTGCATCTGCAGTTCGTCGAGCAGTTCGATGCGCGCGACCGGGATGGCCGTCTGGATGGTCTCGATCACGCTGCGCACGGCCCCCTCGAGCGAATCGAACGCGCACACCGCGGCGGCGATCCGCTCGGGCATTCCGTACAGCCGCACCCGCACCTCGGTGATCACGCCCAGCGTGCCCTCGGAACCCACGAACAGTCGCGTGAGGTCGTAGCCGGCCGCGGACTTGCGCGCGCGACCGCCGGTGCGGATCACCTCCCCACCGGCGGTGACGACGGTGAGCCCGAGCACGTTCTCGCGCATCGTGCCGTAGCGCACCGCGTTGGTTCCGGATGCACGGGTAGCCGCCATGCCGCCCAGCGAGGCGTCGGCCCCGGGGTCGATCGGGAAGAACAGGCCCTGGCCGCGCACCGCCTCGTTGAGCGCCATTCGCGTGACGCCGGCCTCGACGCAGGCGTCAAGGTCGTCGACGTTCACCTCCAGCACGCGATTCATGCGCGACAGGTCGAGCGACAGCCCGCCACGCACCGGTATCGAGGCGCCTTCGATGCCGGTGCCGGTGCCGAAGGGCACCACCGGCAACCGGCACTGGCTGGCCAGTCGCAGGATCGCGGCGATGTCGGCGGTCGACTCCGCGAACACCACCGCGTCGGGCAGCGACGCCGGATGCCCGGATTCGTCCCGTGCGTGGTGCTCCCGGGCTGCCGCCGAGGTCTGCAGACGCTCGCCCAGCAGCCGGCGGAGTCGGTCGAGCGTGTCGGCGGCAATCATCGAGGTGCCTCTGAGCGGGGATCGATCAACGCTGCACCGCGGCAAGCGCCGCCGCGCGGCTCGCGGAGCGACGGCTCCGCTGCGAACCGGCATGGTAGCGCGTCATCGGCGTGCGCGATCCGCCGCCAGCGCATCCGGGGCGCCGCCGCCGGCCGCAGCGGTGGGATAATCCGGCCATCCGCGCGGATCGATTCCGGTCCCGCCCCCGTCGCCCTGGCGCCCAGGCGCCGACCCCGAGTGTCCGTGAACGCCCCCTTTCCCCGCAGCACCCCGCACGATCCGCATCGGTTCTGCGTCGCGCCGATGATGGACCTCACCGATCGGCACGCGCGCCGCTTCC
>JBIPNU010000245.1:0-4695 GCA_044370615.1 Burkholderiales bacterium | reverse complement strand
GAACCGGGTGTATGCCGCGGTCAAGTTCTTCCTCTACACGCTGCTGGGCTCGCTGCTGATGCTGGTGGCGCTCATCTACCTGTTCCTCGTCTCCGGCGGCAGCTTCTCGCTGCTCGACTGGTACCAGACGCCGCTGCCGATGCACGTCCAGCTGCTGGTGTTCGGGGCCTTCTTCATGGCCTTCGCGGTCAAGATCCCGATGTGGCCGGTGCATACCTGGCTGCCCGACGCCCACGTCGAGGCGCCCACCGGCGGCTCGGTGGTGCTGGCGGCCATCATGCTCAAGCTGGGCGGCTACGGGTTCCTGCGCTTCGCGCTGCCGGTGGTCCCGGATGCGAGCGCGGCGCTGTCCGGGGTGGTGATCGCGCTGTCGCTGGTGGCGGTGGTCTACATCGGCCTGGTCGCGCTGGTGCAGACCGACATGAAGAAGCTGATCGCCTACTCGTCGATCGCGCACATGGGATTCGTCACCCTGGGCATCTTCCTGTTCAGCAACCTCGGGATCCAGGGTGCGGTCATCCAGATGGTGTCGCATGGCTTCGTGTCGGGCGCGCTGTTCCTGTGCGTGGGCGTGCTCTACGACCGGGTGCACAGCCGCGAGATATCGGCCTACGGCGGCGTGGCGAACACGATGCCGGTCTTCGCCGCGCTGTTCATGCTCTTCGCGATGGCCAACGCCGGCCTCCCGGGCACCAGCGGCTTCGTGGGCGAGTTCATGGTGATCATGGCCGCGGTCGAGGAGAACTTCTGGTACGCCTTCCTCGCGGCCACCACGCTGATCTTCGGCGCGGCCTACACGCTGTGGATGGTCAAGCGGGTGATCTTCGGCGAGGTGGCCAATGCCGAGGTGGCGGCGCTCACCGACCTCACCGCGCGCGAGGCGCTGGTGCTGGGCCTGCTCGCCGTGGCCGTCCTGGGCATGGGCCTGTGGCCGCTGCCCTTCACCGAGGTCCTCGACGCCTCGGTCAACGAACTGCTCGGCCTGTTGCAGAGCAAACTTCCCGCGCCCTGACATGAACGTCCCTGTCCCCGATCTCGCCCCGGCGGCCGCCGAACTGTTCATGCTGGCCGCCGCCTGCTCGGTGCTGCTGGCCGACCTGTTCGTCCGCGATGCGCGCCGATGGATCACGCTCGCCCTGACCCAGGTCGTGCTCGCGGCCTGCGCGGTCATCGTGGTGATGACCGCCGGGTCGCGGCCGGAGTTCACCTTCTCGATGATGTTCGTCGACGATCCGCTCGCCGATGCGTTGCGGTTGTGCATCCTCGGTTCGGTGGCGGTGCTGCTGGCCTATTCGCGGCGCTACCTGGCCGACCGCGACATGTTCAGCGGCGAGTTCATGTCGCTCACCCTGTTCGCGGTGCTGGGCATGATGGTGATGGTGTCGGCCAACCACTTCATCACGCTCTATCTCGGCCTCGAGCTGCTCTCGTTGTCGCTGTACGCGATGATCGCGCTGCAGCGCGATTCCGCCACGGCCACCGAGGCGGCCATGAAGTACTTCGTGCTCGGCGCGCTCGCGTCCGGCATGCTGCTCTACGGCATGTCGATGGTCTACGGCGCAACCGGCTCCATGCGCCTGGACGAGATCGCCACGGCGATCGCGCGCGGCGAGGCCAACCGCATCGTGCTGGTCTTCGGGCTGGTGTTCGTGGTGGCCGGCCTGGGCTTCAAGCTCGGCGTGGTGCCCTTCCACATGTGGGTGCCCGACGTCTACCACGGCGCGCCCACCGCGGTCACCCTGCTGATCGGCTCGGCACCCAAGATCGCGGCCTTCGCCTTCTTCATCCGCATCCTCGGCGACTCGATGGAGGGGCTGTGGCCGGACTGGCAGTCGATGCTGGTGGTGATGGCGGTGCTGTCGATGCTGCTCGGCAACCTCGCGGCGATCGCGCAGACCAACCTCAAGCGCATGCTCGCCTACTCGAGCATCTCGCACATGGGCTTCCTGCTGCTGGGGCTGCTGGCGGGCAACGGCATGGGCTACACCGTGGCGATGTTCTACGTGATCGCCTACGTGCTGATGAACCTCGGCACCTTCGGCATGATCCTGCTCGCTTCGCGGCGGGGCTTCGAGGCGGACACGCTCGATGACTGGCGCGGGCTCTCGCGCCGCGACCCGTGGTGCGCCTTCCTGATGCTGCTGCTGATGTTCTCGATGGCCGGCGTGCCGCCGACCGTGGGGTTCTACGCCAAGTTCTCGGTGCTGGCCGCGGTGGTCAACGTCGACCTGCTGTGGCTCGCGGTGTTCGCCGTGATGATGTCGCTCGTCGGCGCGTTCTACTACCTGCGGGTGGTCAAGCTGATGTACTTCGACGATCCGGTCGACCCCCAGCCGCTGCTCGCCTCGACGCCTTCCCGGGTGCTGATGTCGGCCAACGGGCTGGCCGTGCTCGCACTCGGGCTTGCGCCCCAGCCGCTGATGGCCTGGTGCATGGCGGCGATCCAGCGTTCGCTCTGACCGGCCAGCCGGCGCGCCCGATGAGTGCGTTCGTCGAGAGACCGCTCGATTCCGAGCGGGTGTTCGACGGCGCGCTGCTGCAGGTCCACCGGGATCGGGTGCAACTGCCGGACGGACGCGAGGCGACGCGCGAGTACGTCCGCCATCCCGGCGCGGCCATCATCCTGCCGGTGCTCGACGACGGCCGGTTGCTGATGGTCCGGCAGTACCGCTACCCGGTGGGGGCCGAGACGCTGGAGTTTCCGGCGGGCAAGATCGACCCCGGGGAGCCGAGCCTCGAGACCGCGCGGCGCGAACTGCTGGAGGAGACCGGCCATGTGGCCGGCGTGCTGGAGTTCGCCTTCCATGTGCTGCCCTGCGTCGGCTATGCCGACGAGCGGATCGACTACTTCCTCGCGCGCGGGTTGCGCCATGTCGGCCACCCGGGGGAGGACGGGGAATTCCTCGCGGTCGAGACGGTGTCGCTGGACGCGTTGCTCGCGGCGGCCGACCGGGGCGAACTCGCCGAGGCCAAGACCCTGATCGGTGCCTACTGGCTGGCCAGGCGGGCGGGCTGACAGCAGTCCGACAGGTGGCCCCGGCGGCCGCCTGATTGCATACAATGCGCCGGGTCAGGCGGCACTGCCCGCGGCGGCCCATCGCCGCGGCGGGCGCACCCGGGATCGGGTGCGCAGCCGCGCGAGAACGTCACGAGGCCGTCGATCGATGCAGCGCCCGATCTTCTCCGATGGTTCCGAGCGCCGCGGCGCCCCGCGCAAGGTGCTGCGCGCGGCCGTGAACGTGCGACTGGCCGACGGTCAGGTCATCGTCGCGCGCGGCGTCGACATCAGCCTGTCCGGGGTCGGTGTCACGTGCGAGCGCAACCTGCCGGCGCGGCTGCCCTGCCGGGTCGACTTTCCGCTGCTGATCGAGGGCATGGCCTACACCGTTGAACTGCCCGCCACCGTCGCCTACACCGTGCTGTCGGCGAAGCAGGGCGGGTTCATGGTCGGCGTGAAGTTCAACTCGATGCCGCCCGAGGTGTCGAAGGTGATCGCCCGCTTCATGCTGGCCTGAGCGGTCGACGCCCGGCCCGGTCGCGCCCGGTGGCCCGCAACGCCTTCGCGCGCGGACCGAAGCGCGCATGGACGAGGGTTGCCGCCGAGGCGAGGGGTTCCGCGGATCGGCCCGACCGGGGCATCGCCGTGCCCGGTCGCCGCGCGCGAGCACGCCCGCGCTCAGCGGGTCGCCAGCGCCGCCAGCACGCTGTCGCGGGTCAGGATCTCCGGCAGCAGCAGCGGGCCGCTCGCCCCGGGCAGGTAGAGCACGTACACCGGCACCCCGCTGCGGCCGTAGCGCTGCAGCGCCTGCGTGATGGCCGGATCGCGCCGCGTCCAGTCCGCGCGCAGCGTGATCACGCCCGCCTCGGTGAATCGGCGCGCGACCGCGGGCGAATCGAGCACCACCCGCTTGTTCACCTGGCAGGTCACGCACCAGGCCGCCGTGAAGTCGATGAACACCGGCCGGCCGGCCGCGCGATGCCTCGCCACCGTCTCCTCGGACCAGGTGTCCCAGGCGGCCTCGGCGACGGCCACCGGACGCGAGGTGTCGTCGGGCCAGGCGAGGGCGATACCGGACAGGGCGGTTGCGGCGGCCAGCGCGCTGGCCGCGAGTCGGCGTCGCCGGCGGGTCTCGCCCTGGCCGAAGCGGCCCCAGATCCAGGCGCCCATCGCCACCGCGACCAGTCCGCAGGCGAGCGCGAACACCGCATCGTTGCCCGCCTGGGCACCCAGCACCCACGCGAGCCAGGCCACGGTGGCGAGCAGGGGGAAGGCCATCGCCTGGCGAAGGCTCGCCATCCACGGCCCGGGCCGGGGCAGGCGCCGCGCGAGGGCCGGCACCCAGGCGAGCGTCGCGAACGGCAGCGCCATGCCGGCGGCCAGCGCGGTGAAGACCGCCAGCGTGACAGGCGCGGGCTGCGCGAGCCCGTAGCCGAGCGCCGCGCCCATGAACGGCGCCGTACACGGCGCGGCAACCGCGACGGCCAGCGCGCCGTTCAGGAAGGCGCCACGCAAGCCGCTGCCGGTCGCGGCGGCCCCGGCGGCGCCGGCGAGCCGTCCACCCACCTCGAACACGCCGGCCAGGTTGAGCGCCAGCAGCGTGAACAGCACCGCGAGCGCGGCCACGAACCCCGGCGACTGCAACTGGAACCCCCAGCCCACCTGCTCGCCGGCCCCGCGCAGCGCGAGCAGGATGC
>JBIPNU010000246.1:0-4695 GCA_044370615.1 Burkholderiales bacterium | reverse complement strand
GCCGAAGGGGCAGGGTGACGCATCACCGGAGAGGAGGACGCTTCTCCCGGGTGAGACGGCTCGCGCTTCACCCGGACGCGAGGGCGTCGCCCAGCGAAGACAGGCGGCGCGTCGCCCGTACCGCTCGGATCGAGCCGAACCTGCCGGGTCGCTCGGTCTCGCGACGACGGGTCCATGGAGGTGATGCGAACGGCCAGGCTTCCGGGCTGCGGTGATGCTCGCGTCAGCGCGCCTGTTCTCCCAGCCGATGGATCGCCTCGGCGAGGATCGCGTTGTCCTTGCCCGCCTCGCCGCGCTGCATGCAGCTGTCGAGCAGCTGCGCGTACACCTGCGCGAAGGGCAGCGGCTGCCCGCGGTCGGCGGCCTGCGCGATCATCAGCGTGAAATCCTTCAGGCTCTGGTCGACCTTGCTCTGCGGGTCGTCGTACTGGCGGCGCGCCATCAGCGGCCCCTTGGTATCCATCACCGCCGAGCAGGCCGCCGACCCACGCGCCACCTTCAGGAAGGCCTCGCGATCGAGCCCCAGTCGATCGGCGAACACGAGGCCCTCGGCCATCGCGGCACGATTGAGGCCGAGGATCAGGTTCACCGCCAGCTTCGCGCGCGAGCCATTGCCCAGCGCGCCGAGGTAGTGGCTCTGCGGACAGATCGCGGCCAGCGGACCCGCCGCCGCCTCCATCAGCGCCCGGTCGCCGGCGACCAGCGCCACGCCGTCGCCCTGCGCGACCTGCCGACTGGTGCCGGACACCGGCACCTCGAGCAGTCGCAGCCCGCGGGCCACGCCCCGTTCGCCCAGCGCGGCGATGCGCTCGGGATCGCAGGTGCTGGTGCACACCACGATCGGCATCGCCTCGCGCCGAGCCGACGGGAGGATGCCGCCCTCGCCTTCCACCACCGACTCGACCTGATCCGTGTTGAACACCGCGAGCACGATCACCGGACACGCTCGGCTCATGGCCGCGATCGAGCCGGCGACCTCCGCCCCCCGCGCGCGCAGCGCCTCGCAGCGGGCCGGATCGATGTCGTGGACGCTCACGGCATAGCCCGCCTCCAGCAGTCGCCCGGCGACGGCCGAGCCCATCAGCCCCGCCCCGATCACGCCCACCGGTCCGCCGATCGAGGGCGCGGATGTCGTCGCATTCATCTTTCGGTTCTCCTGTTTGCAGCAGCGCCCGCGTTCGGCCGGGCCGTCTCCGGTCGACCGCCGGGCATCCTGTCGTCCCGGAGCCCCGCGACACGCAGGCGCCGTCTCCCGTGCGCCGGGGGTTCATGGCGTGCACCCGCCGCGGGAAGAGGCCCGCGGACGGGCGCGGCCTCAGTGGAGACCGCCCCTGGGATGCACCGGTCGGCTGCGCGCATCGACAGCCTCCACCGGCCGATGCCCGCGCACCTGGGTCGCGTGCAGTTCGCGTTCGGTCGTCGGGTCGAACGGCCCGCGCTGGTGCACGCTGCAGCGATTGTCCCACAGCACCACGTCGCCTTCCCGCCACTGGTGCTCGACGACATTGCGCTCGTCGACCAGATACGACCACAGCTCGTCGAGCAGGGCCTCGGAGTCCGCCAGCGACAGGCCGTTCACGTAGTGACGGAACCGACGGCCGAGGAACAGCGCATTGCAGCCGGTGTCCGGATGGGTGGAGACGATCGGGTGATCGGGCCCCTTGCCCTCGCGCAGGTCTTCCACCGCCACGGCCCCGCGGCGCAGGTTGCGATTGGTGTCGAACGCCGCGTCGTGCTTGATGGTGCGCCCGTGCACGAGGGCCTTCAGCCGCTCCGGCAGGGCCCGGTATGCGGCATAGCCGCTGGCAAAGCGGGTGTTGCCGCCTGCCTCGGCCGGCGGCAGCATCACCGCGCGCAGCATGCGCATGCCGGCGATCACCTCGCGGAACGAGTAGTCGCTGTGCCAGATGACCTCGCCGTCGCCCAGTTCCCCGATCGGCACGCCGTTGACCTTGCGGTTGGACACGACCGTCACCTCGGGCGGCCCGTCGAAGTGCTGGTGCGAGGAGCGCTCGCTTGCGGCCGGGGGCGACTCCAGTGGGCCGAACCGGCGCGACACCTCGACCTGCTGCACGTCGGTGATCGACTGGTCGCGCAGCAGCACCAGCACGTGGTCGAGGTATGCACGGCGCAGGAGCGCGAAGCCCTTGTCATCGAGCGCGGCGAGATCGAGTCCGCGTACCTCGGCCCCCATCGACCCTTGCATCGGGATCACCTCGATCCGCCCGAACCGCCCCGCGATCAGCTCGCCACCCGATGTCGCCTGTCCCATTCGATGCTCCCTCCCACGGCCGCCGATCGCGGCGTCAGTCCCTGACCCGGAAACGCTCGACCCTCGCCTCGCTCACCGTCACGCCAAGACCGGCCCCGTCGGGGCGACGCAGGTTGCCGCGAACGATCGGCACCGGCACGTCGCAGACATCCTCGGCGAGGTAGTGCTGGGTGACGTTGAGTCCCCAGTCGAGATTGGGCGCGACGCTGCCCAGGTGCGCGACGGCCGCGGCTGCGATGCTGGACTCCGCCACCTTGCAGGCGAGATTGATGCTGAGTCCGAGCGACTCGCAGGTAGTCATGGCGCGTGCGGCGGGCCCCACGCCGCCGAGCTTGATGGTCTTGACGTTCGCGCCCTGGATCGCGCCCATCCGGTGCAGCATCACCAGGTCGGCGATGCTCCCGATGGACTCGTCGCCGTTGAGCGGAACCGGGCACACCTTCGCCAGCGCGGCCATGCCGTCGAAGTCGTCGCCCGGCAACGGCTGCTCGATGAACATCAGACCCGCGGGTTCGGCGCGCTGGGCGAACAGTCGCGCATCGGCAAAGGTCATGCCGGTGTTGGCGTCCGCGCACAGGGCGACGTCCGGGCCGAGGCACCGACGCACCTCGATGGCCGCCTCCGCTTCCTCGCGCGGATCCTTGATGCCGATCTTGAGCTTGAAGAACCGCCACCCGGCGGCCAGCTCCCGCTGCGCCTCCGCGATGTCGTCCTCGATGCGCGGGTTGCCCAGCAGGTACATCGGCAGCAGGTCATCGCGCAGCGCGCCACCGAGCAGGTCGCACAGCGGCACGCCGAGCACCTGTCCGTGCAGGTCGGCGAGCGCCATGTCCACCGCGCACTTGGCCCCGGTGTTGCCCACCAGTGCGCGCTCGACCCGACGCGCCAGCGCGCCGCGAGCGGAGATCGGCTGCCCCACCAGCAGCGGCGCGAGCCACTCGCGCACCGCGCACACCATGCCCGGCAGCAGGTCGCCGGTCATCTGCGGCGCCACCGACGCCTCGCCCCAGCCGACCCGGCCGTCGTCGGCCTCGATGCGCACCAGCAGGTTGCGCGAGCACTCGATACGCTCGCCGGCCATCACCACCGCCTTCTTCAGCGGCAGCGCGACCGGAATCGCGTCGACCCGCCGGATGCGCGCCCGGGCGCCCTGTCCGTCCTCGCTCACCCCCTCACCTCCCGTCCATGCATTGCAGCGTGGTGTCCCGCACGCCCCGAGCACCGTCGGCACTCGACGACCCGGGCGACGCGCGCACGACCCTGCGGATCGACGATCCTGGCCGCGAATGGCGCTCGCGCGTCATTCCGCCTTCACCGAGGCCTCGCGCGCGACCTTCGCCCACTTGGCCAGATCCTTCTCGAGCAGCGCGCGGAACTCCGCCGGCGAATTGCCCACCGCCTCGGCGCCAAGCGCCGCGAACTGCTGTCGCATCGCCGGGTCCTGGAGCGCACGGATCATCTCGCCGTGCAACTGCCCGACCAGCGCCGGCCTCATGCCTGCCGGACCGAGGAACGCGTACCACGATCCCAGCTCGTAGCCCTGCAGCCCGGATTCGCCGATCGTGGGCACCTCGGGCATCAGGCTGGAGCGCTTGAGCGACCCGATGCCCAGCGCACGCACCTGCTGGGCGCGTACCGCGGGGCCGGCCGCCGAGATCGAGTTCCAGGTCACCGCGAGCTGTCCGGCGATGGTGTCGGACATCGCGATCGGCAAGCCCTTGTAGGGCACGTGCACGCCCTTGACCCCGGCCATCAGGTTGAACAGCTCGAAGCCCAGGTGCGCGGAGCTGCCGATGCCCGACGAGCCGTAGGTGTACTGGGTCGGGTGCGCGCGCGCCCAGGCGATGAACTCGGCCAGCGTGTTCACCGGCAGCTTCGGGTTGACCAGCAGCACGAACGGCGCGTCGGCGAGGATCGTGATCGGGGTGAAGTCGCGCAGCGGGTGGTACGAGAGCTTGGGGAAGATTGCCGGGTTGGTGGCGTGCGTGCCGGTGGTGCCCAGCAGCAGCGTGTGCCCGTCGGGTGCCGCGCGGGCCACCAGTTCGCTGCCGATGATCCCCGAGGCCCCGGCCCGGTTGTCGGCGATGAACGACTGCCCGGTGTTCTCCTGGAGCTTGCGGCTGACCACGCGCGCGAAGATGTCCGCGCCGCCGCCAGACGGAAACGGCACGATCACCCTCACCGGACGCGACGGCCAGTTCTGGGCGAGGGCTGCGGCCGGCACCAGCGCAGCCAGCAGCACCCCGAGCAGCATGCGGTTCATCTCTCCTCCTTCGCGAATCGGCGCGAGGCCACGTGCCGGTCGGCGCGTGCACGCGTGCCGCGCGCCGCCAACGCCGCACCCGCGACGCGCGGCCGGGCGACATGCCCGCGGGCGCAGCCCTCGTCCGGCGGCCGTCACCCGATGTCAACGTTACGACCAG
>JBIPNU010000244.1:0-4701 GCA_044370615.1 Burkholderiales bacterium | reverse complement strand
CGCGGGCCTTCGATCGCGCGATGCTCGAGATGGGACCGACCCAGCTCAACATCCCGCGCGACTACTTCTACGGCGAGATCGAGTGCGAGATCGGCACCCCGATCGTGGTCGAGCGCGGGCCCGGCGGGCGCAAGAGCCTGGACCAGGCGGCGAACCTGCTGGCCGAGGCGAAGTTCCCGGTCATCCTCGCCGGTGGCGGGGTGATCATGGCCAACGGCGTGGACCAGTGCCGAGCGCTGGCCGAGCGCCTGGGCGCGCCGGTGGCCAACAGCTACCTGCACAACGACAGCTTCCCGGCCAGCCATCCGCTCTGGGTGGGACCGCTGGGCTACCAGGGCGCCAAGGCGGCGATGAAGCTCATCAGCCGCGCCGACGTGGTGCTGGCGCTGGGCACCCGCCTCGGGCCGTTCGGAACGCTGCCCCAGCACGGCATGGACTACTGGCCCAAGGGCGCGAAGATCATCCAGATCGACGCCGACGCGAAGATGATCGGCCTGGTCAAGAAGATCGGCGTGGGCATCTGCGGCGACGCCGCCGAGGCCGCGGCCGCGCTGCTCGAGCGCATCGCCGGGCGCACGCTCGCCTGCGACGCGAACAAGGCCGAGCGGGCGAAGCAGATCGCCGACGAGAAGGCGGCCTGGGAGCGCGAACTGACCGACTGGCACCACGAGAAGGACGAGTGGAGCCTCGAGGTGATGAAGGGCTCCGACCGCATGCACCCGCGCCAGGTGCTGCGCGAACTCGAGCGGGCGATGCCCACCGACGCGATGGTCTCCACCGACATCGGCAACATCTGCTCGGTGTCGAACTCCTACCTGCGCTTCGAGCAGCCGCGCAGCATGTTCGCGGCGATGAGCTTCGGCAACTGCGGCTATGCGTTCCCGACGATCATCGGCGCCAAGGTCGCCGCACCCGACCGCCCGGCCGTGGCCTACGTGGGTGACGGCGCCTGGGCGATGAGCTTCGGCGAGATCCTCACCTGCGTGCGCGAGCGCATCCCGGTCACCGCCGTGGTGTTCAACAACGAGCAGTGGGGCGCGGAGAAGAAGAACCAGGTCGACTACTACGACTTCCGGTTCGTCGGCTCCAACCTCACCAACCCGAGCTTCGCGGCCATCGCGCGCTCGATGGGCGCCGAGGGACATCGGATCGAGAAGCTCGACCAGGTCGGGCCGGCGCTCGCGGCCGCGTGCAAGGCGCAGGCCGAGGGCAAGACCACCATCCTCGAGATGATGGTCACCCGCGAGCTGGGCGACCCGTTCCGGCGCGACGCCCTGCAGCACCCGGTGCGCTTCCTCGACCGCTACAAGTCGACGGCGGCCAGGCGCTGAGCGCGGCGGCCCGCGTGAGGCGGGCCGTCCGGTCGTCCACGCTCCGCGGGTGCGAGTCCGCGGAGCGTTTTCACTTCGGAGGTCGGTGATGGGTTCGATGGGCGCAGCGCGGCCGGGCCGCGACGAGCAGGCGGCAGCCGAGGTGGCGGCGCTGGTGGCGCGGGCGCGCGCCGCGCAGGCGGTGGCGGCGGGCTACGACCAGGCGATGCTCGATGCGATGGTCGTGGCCTGCGGCTGGGCGATCATCGAGCCCGCACGCAACCGCTCGCTGGCGGAGCTGGCGGTGCGCGACACCGGCCTGGGGACGGTCGAGGACAAGGTGGTCAAGAACCACCGCAAGACGCTCGGGCTGCTGCGCGACCTGAAGGGTGCGGTGTCCACCGGCGTGCTGGCCGAGCGGCCCGAGCTGGGCATCACCGAGATCGCGCGTCCGGTGGGCGTGGTGTGCGCGGTCGTGCCGTCGACCAACCCTGGAGCCACGCCGGCCAACAACATCATCAACGCGCTCAAGTGCGGCAACGCGATCGTCCTGTCGCCCTCGCCCAAGGGGGCGTCGACCAGCGCGTTGCTGCTGCAGTACATGCACGCCGCGCTCGACGCGGTGGGCGCTCCGCGCGACCTGGTCCAGATGCTCCCCACGCCGGTCACGAAGGCGCTGTCGACCGAACTCATGCGCCAGTGCGACCTGGTGGTGGTCACCGGTTCGCAGTCGAACGTTCGCGCGGGGTACTCCAGCGGGACGCCCGCACTCGGGGTGGGCGCAGGCAACGTCGCGGTGATCGTCGATGGTTCGGCCGACTTCGCCGACGCCGCGCGCAAGGTCATGCAGTCGAAGACCTTCGACAACGCGACGAGCTGCTCGTCGGAGAACAGCCTGATCGTGGTCGAGTCCGCATGGGCGCCGATGCGCGAGGCGCTGGAGCGCGAGGGCGCGGTGCTGCTCGACGCTGCGCAGAAGGCCACCCTGCAGGCCGCGATGTTCCCCGGTGGGCACCTGTCGCCGGCCATCACGGCGCAGTCGGTCGAGCGCGTCTGCGAGGTGGCGGGCCTCGCCGATGCACGGCTTCGCGCTGCCCGCTGCCTGGTCGTGGAGGAGGAGGGCTACGGCGCCTGCGCCCCGTTCTCGGGCGAGAAGCTCTCGCCGGTGCTCACGCTCTATCGGGCGCGCGATTTCGACCACGCGGTGGAGATCATGCGCGGCATCTACGCCTACATGGGCAACGGCCACTCCTGCGGCATCCACACCCGTGACGCCGCGCAGGTGGAACGCCTGGGGCGCGAGATGACGGTGTGCCGGGTGATCGTCAACCAGGCGCACGCGATCGCCAACGGCGGCAGTTTCGACAACGGGCTGCCGTTCTCGCTCACGATGGGCTGCGGCACCTGGGGCCGCAACAGCTTCTCCGAGAACCTCAACTACCGGCACTTCATGAACACCACGCGCATCGTGCGGCCGATCCCGCCGCGCGAGCCGACGCTGGAGGACATCTTCGGCGAGCACTGGACGGCGCACGGGCGAGGCTGAATGCGGCCCGCGCGCGGGGCGCCTCGACCTCGCGCGCGCGAGCGCGCCCTGGCGCGCTCGAGGCGTGCCGCCGTGCCGGGAGGGCGGCGCCCCGCGCTCGCATCGGCGGGGCGGCGGGGCGGCGCGAGCGCCGGAGGTCGGTGCCGCGGCAGGCATGGGCGTGGCATCATCGGCAGCACTCGTGCCCGACCGTGCGCTCGCGCCGACCCGTGCCACGACCCCTGCCACCATGGGCGGCATCCGACGCCTGGAGTCCCGATGAACGCACCCGCTTCCCCGTCCGCCGTCGCCGCCGTGCCCGACTGGGCGGCCCTTCGCGGCGAGTTCCCGATGCTCGCGAACTGGACGTATCTCGACAGCGCGCGCAAGACGCCGCTCGTGCGCTGCGCCGAACAGGTGATGCAGGCCTACGCCCGCGACATCCACGAGGCGGCCGGCGAGCGCGCCTGGAACAGCGCGGCGGTGGGCGAGGCCCGCGCGGCGGTGGCGACCCTGCTCGGGGCGACGCCGGCCTCGATCGCCTTCACGCGCAACACCGCTGAGGGGATCGCCATTGCCGCGCACGCGTTCGACCTGCGCGAGGGCGACAACGTCGTGCTCACCGACATGGAGCATGTGGTCAACCTGTGGCCGTGGGAGCACTGGCGCGCGCGAGGGGTCGAGATTCGCCAGGTCAGCAATCACGGAGGCCGGCTGCCGATCGAGGCCTACCTCGAGCGCATCGATTCGCGCACGCGGGTGGTTTCCACCGCGTATGTCACCTACGCCAATGGCTGGCGGGTGGACATCGACGACCTCGCCGAACTGTGCCGGGCGCGAGACATCCGCCTGATCCTCGATGGCGTGCAGGGCGCGGGTCTGCTCGCGCGGCGCATCGACTCGCTGGGCGCGGACTTCGTCGCGATCGGCGCCCACAAGAGCCTGCAGGGCATCACCGGCACCGGCCTGCTGTGGTGCCGCGAGGACCTCATCGGCGAGGTTCGCACGCCCTTCGTGCGCGCGGCCTCGATCCGGCGCGATGCCTCGATCGGGCAATTCGACTACGTGGTCGAGCAGCACCGGTTCGAGGCGGGCAACCCGAACTTCCTCGGGCTGTGGATCCTGCGTGAATCCGCAGCCTTCCTGCAGTCGATCGGATTGCCGGCGATCGAAGCCCGGGTGCGCGAACTCACCGAAGGCCTGATCGAACGCCTCGACCGCGCGGGCATCGCCACCGAGAGCGCGCGCGAGTGGAAGAACCGCTGCCACATCGTCAACCTGGTGGTGCCCGATGCGCTGCGCCTGCAGGCCGCGCTGCGCGAGCGCGGCATCGTGGTCAACGTGAAGGACGGGAAGCTGCGCGCATCGGTATCCTTCTACAGCAGCGAGGACGATCTCGATCGCCTGATGTCCGGGCTGCGCGAACTGGGCATCACAAGCTGACCGGCGCAGATCACCCTCGTCGGTCCCGTCCAAGCAACCGCCCGGGGCGTCCGGGCCCACCACTGGAGAGCATCATGGCCAAGGCCTACTGGATCGCGTTCTACCGTTCGATCAGCAACCCCGAGCGCTTCGCCGCGTACGCGAAGATCGCACCGGGCGCGATCGAGGCGGCCGGTGGACGGTTCCTCGCGCGCGGCAACCCGGCACAGGTCTACGAGGCGGGCCTCGCGCAGCGCGTGACGATGATCGAATTCGACTCGGTCGCGCAGGCGATCGCAGCGCACGACAGCCCGGGCGACCAGGCGGCGCTCGAGGCGTTGGGCGAGGGATCGGTGGATCGCGAGATCCGGATCGTCGAAGGCCTGGCCTGATTCGGCGACAGCCGGCACCCGGCGCCCGGCATCCGACAGCCGGCATCCGGCG
>JBIPNU010000421.1:0-3165 GCA_044370615.1 Burkholderiales bacterium | reverse complement strand
AGCAAACGACCCGACGGCAGCTGGGTCAATCGCGGTCGTGACGAAGTGCCGGACGCCAGGGAGAACGGACGCTTCGTGAAGTACGCGGTGCGGATCGAGGGTGTCCCGACGGCGGCCCTTGCCGCGATCCCCGGGCAGGCGCTGCAGGTGGTGCCTGTGTCGACACGGCTGCCGAGGCACGCGAACGAGCCGATGACCGTCCGGGTCCTGCTCCACGGCCGCCCGGTGGCGGGCGCGCGGGTGGTTCGCGATTACGTGAACGATCCGGACGCGAAGCCGCTGGTCACGGGAAAGGACGGCGCGGTGACCTTCAGGTTGCGCAACAACGGCCTGAACGTGATCGCTGCCATGTTCGATGCCCCTCCCGATGATCCGGTACGCGCGGCCAGGACCGGAATGCTCGCGACACTGTCCTTTGCCCTCGAGCACGGGCCCGAGTAGTCGCCACGCGGTGAAGGGCGGGGGACCGCCACCACCGGCGGCGGTCGCGGGGGCGCGCCGGCCGAGCGCCAACCCCTGCCGCCACCGCTTCCGCCACCTGCTCGCCCGACCCGCCATTCCCTGATCCCTCGACCCCAGGAGTCCCTGTCATGCGCAAGCGCCCGGTCCGTGCCACCGTCCCTGTGTTCCCGCGTTCGGGCAGGCGCGGCGTCGACGCTGCTCTTGCGGCACTGTTCGCGATCGTCTCCATCCCGGCGGTCGCGCAGGCGCCTGTTCCCGCGCAGGGTGCGCGTGACTCCGCCCGCGCGCGCGAACTGCCGGCGGTCGAGGTTGTCGGGCGCCGCGCGTCGGGCGACTACCACGCCGACGAGGCCTCGGGGACCCGAACCGAACTTCCGCTACGCGAGGTGCCGCAGGCGGTACGGGTGCTGTCGCGGCAGACGCTCGATGACCTGGGTGCGGTGCGGCTGGACGATACCCTCGACTACGTGGGCGGCGTTTCGCGGCAGAACAGTTTCGGCGGGCTATGGGACAACGTGGCGATCCGCGGCTTCGCGGGTGACGTCAATACCGGCATGGCGCTGCTGCTCAACGGGTTCTCCGCCAACCGTGGCTTCAATGCGCCGCGTGACATGGCCAATGTCGAGCGCATCGAGTTCCTGAAGGGGCCTGCCGCCTCCCTGTACGGGGCAACCGAGCCTGGCGGGACCCTTAACATCGTGACCAAGCGCCCCCTGTGGCAGAGGGCCCATGCGATCGAGGGCTACATCGGCAGTTTCGGCTTGCGCCGCTCGACGCTCGATTCGACGGGGCCGCTGGGGGAGAGTGCGGCCTACCGGCTGAATGTGGCGGTCGAGGACCGTGACAGCTTCCGCGACTTCGTGGATGCCCGACGCACGCTGGTGGCGCCCGCGCTGAGCTTCAGGCTCGCGCCGTCGACCCGGCTCGACTACACCGGCGAGGTGCTGCGCCACCGCTCGCCTCTCGATCGCGGCGTGGTGGCGATCAACAACCAGCTCGGCGCCGTGCCGCGCAACCGCTTTCTCGGAGAGCCGGCCGACGGCGACATCATCGTCGAGAACAGCACCCATCAGGCGGTACTCGAGCATGATCTCTCGGGGCTGTGGACCGCACGGCTGGCGCTCATGCACAAGAGCGGAACGCTGCAGGGGTTCTCCACCGAGCCGCAGCCTGCGCTGCAGCCCGACGGCCAGACGCTGCGCCGCCAACGCCGGTTCCGGGACTACAGCTCGAATGACCTGACGGTCAGGGCCGAGGTCCAGGGACGGGTCGAACTGGCGGGCCTGCAGCACGAGATCCTCGCTGGCACCGAGGCCTACCGCTTCCGGGTCGACCAGGTCATGCTGCGCGTGAACCCGACGGCGGGCGCACCCTACGCGATCAACGTTTTCAACCCGGTCTACGGCCAGCCGCAGCCCACGCCGCTGCCGAACACCGACACGCAGGAGACCCAGACGAACACGGCCTTCTACGTGCAGGACACGATCAGCATCGGTGCGCGCTGGCGCCTGCTCGCAGGGCTTCGGCACGACGGCTACGAGCAGGTCTTCGTCAACCGGCGCACTGGCGTGCGCACCGAGCAGTCTCCGGGTGCCACCTCGCCTCGGGTGGGCGTGAGCTACCTGCCCGATCGGCACTGGACGTTGTTTGCCAACGCCGGGACCTCGTTTCGCCCGAACGCCGGGTCGAGTGCGGCAGGCATCCCGTTCAACCCGGAGTCGGGACGTGCGCTCGAGTCCGGGGTCAAGTGGGAAAATGCGCAGCGCACGCTCGGCGGTACGTTCGCGCTGTTCGATATCGAGAAGCGAAACGTGCTCACTGCCGATCCGGCCAATGCCGGGTTCTCGATCGCCGCCGGCGAGGTGCGCAGTCGGGGGTTCGACGCCGATCTCTCCGGTCGCCTCGGCCGGCACTGGCGCCTGAACGCGAGCGTCTCGTTCATCGACGCGGAAGTCACGCGCGACAACACGCTGCCCGTGGGTTCGCGACTGCTCAATATCCCGCGGGTGAACGGGAGTGCGCTGCTGGTCCGCGAGGGGGTGCATGCCAGTGGTGCGCGCTACGGGCTGGGTGGAGGCCTCACCTACACCGGTCGACGCCTCGGGCAGGCACGCACCGCTGCGCAGGCTGCCGCAGGGGTCCCGGAGTTCGAGTTGCCGGACTACACGATCGCCAAGCTGGTCGCCTATTGGCAGGTGTCGCCGCGGCTGCGCTTTACCCTCGATGTCGACAACGTCTTCGACCGTACCTACTACACCCAGTCGTTCCAGAGCACGTGGGTGGCTCCTGGGGCGCCGCGCACGGTGATGGCCGGTGTCCAGGCGAAATTCTAGGGCCCACGATGGCAGCGGCGGGCGTGCCAGCGCCGAATCGGGTTTCCCTGTGGGGTCCAGCCTCGCTCGAGGACACGTCGCGCGATCGGCTGCTGTCGCTGGCGGTCTGCGTGGCGCTGCATGCAGCCGCCGCTGCCCTGCTTTCGCGCCTGACCCCGGCGCCCATCATCGCGGATCCGGTCATCACGATGGAACTCGTGCCCCCTCAGCCGCCGCGGCCGGAGCCTGCGAGGAGTGTTCCGCGGCCTCCCGCGCCGACCGGCGTGCCGCGGCAGGCTGCGTCGCCGACGACGCAGGCACCCGCTCCGGCGATGGCCCCGGTGCTGGCGGCACCGGTCGCCGACAGGATCCCCGAGCAGGCCGTGCCGGT
>JBIPNU010000243.1:0-4712 GCA_044370615.1 Burkholderiales bacterium | reverse complement strand
TCGATGCGGGCGATCGTCTGGCGCAGGTCGCCCGCGAGGCCGGTTACTTCGCCATCGAACGTTGCGCTCTCCACGCGAGGCCCGCCGCGCGGTGGCGTGCGCGCCGCCGAGGAGGCGACGCCCTCGCCGTCCGCGGGCGGATCGCCCATCCGCCACGCGATGCGGCGCGCGAGGATCTCCGGCTGGGCGTCCAGCGCGGCCGAGAGGACCGACAGCGCGCGCTCCGGCGTGCGCGCGACCTGCGCGATGGCCTGTGCCGAGTCCACGGTGCTGCGCAGGACCTCGAGCGTGGCCGGGGCCGCCGGGAACTCGCGCGCGGCCGCCTCGTAGCGCGCCTGCCAGGCGCGCGCCTCCACCCGATGCGCGGCCGCCTCCGCGAGCGACTGGCGCTGCAGCAGCAGGTTGAAGGTGCCGTAGCCCAGCGCCGCCAGCCCGACGAGCCCGGCGACGGTGTAGAGCGAGCGCTGGATCCCTCGTACGCGGTGGCGTTCGAGGGAAGGCGCAGGCGCGAGGTTGAGCGCGGGGCGCTGGCGGCCCAGCAGCGCGATCATCGGGAGGTCAGGCAACTGGGCGACCGCCTGCTCGTCGAGCGCGAGCCGCTGCGCGAGCACGGCGGCCGGGATGCGCTGGCAGCGCAGCCCCGCCACGCGCGCCTCCAGCGCCGCAGGCACGCCGACCAGCGAGTCGCGGGTCTCGATCAGCACGACGTCGAGCGGGCTGTCCGCCGCGCGCAGCCGCAGCGCGTCGAGGTACTGGCAGGTGGCCGCGATCTCGTCGACCTGCGGCGTCGTGCCCTCGCGAACGGGCGGGTGCGGACTGAGCCGGCTCAGCCGCAGTTCGCCGCCGGCGATGAACGACTGGCGCAGGCCGGAGGCGGTACTCAGGACCAGCAGCACCGCGGGCGCGGCGATGCCCAGGCGCTGCGCGAGCGCAGGCATCAGCAGCGGCAGCGGGTACAGTCCGGCAAACGGCAGTCCTGCGGACTGGATCGCCGCGGCCCACGGCGTGAACACGTCGGGGTTGGTCAGCGCGGCGAACAGGTAGCGGTCGTCGCGCCGGCCTTCCGCGCTGCGCCCCAGCAGTGCGGCGCCATGAAACGGCGTGGTTCGATAGTGCTGCCGTGCCCGCCGCTCGACCATCGACTGGCGGTCGCGGCCGCGCGCATGCGGCAGCCGCTCGAAACGGTAGTCCTCCTCCACGGCGTCGACCAGCGCGTGCAGCGGCAGTTTCGCGTGCGTTGCGACCGCGTCGGCGAATGCGCGCAGGCCCGCCTCGTCGGCTGCATAGCTCGCGCAGTCGACGAGCCGACCGGCGCGGCAGCGCGCGAGCGTGGCCTGGGCGCTGCCCACGCAGAGCAGCAGGCTGTCCCGGTTCAGCATGCGGGCACCGTCGGTCGATCCGTCACAGCCTGAGTTTCCCGAGCACGTCGTAGACCGGCGAGAGCACCGCCCACATGATGAGCAGCAGGCAGCCGCCCAGCACCAGCACCAGCGCAGGCTCCAGCAGCTTCAGGCCGCGCTCGATCGATTCGCGCACGTCGCGGTTGTAGAAGTAGGTGATGTTGGCGAGCGCGGAGTCCAGCGCCCCGGTCGCCTCGCCCACGCGCAGCATGCGGATGACCAGCGGCGGAAAGCCGCCGATGTCGCGGAAGGCTTCGGTCAGGCTGACTCCGGCGTTGATCTGGACCGTGGCGCGTGCGATCGCCCGGCCGATGACCCGGTTGTCGGCGATCGCCTCGCAGGTGTGCAGTGCCTCGAGGATGGTGATCCCGGACCGGTAGAGCAGCGCGAACACGTTGGCGAAGCGGGCCATGATCACCTTCTGCAGCAGCGGTCCGGTGATCGGCAGGTGAAGCTTGAGCCAGTCCCAGCCGTGGCGCGCGGCAGGCCGGGTGCGCACCGCCCAGGCGGCGGCGGCGGCGAGCAGCACGGGCAGCAGCAGCAGCGCGAACCACCAGTCGCGCAGCACCTCGGAGACGGCGATCATCACCCGCGTCTGCAGCGGCAGCGCGATGCCCATCGTTCGCAGCAGGCCGGTGACCTGCGGTACCAGGAAGGTGAACAGGAAGGCCATCACGGCCAGTACCACCAGCAGCACGACCGTGGGATAGACCAGCAGCCGCCGGGTCTGCGAGGCCAGTTCGTCCTGCATGCGCAGCGTCGCGCCGAGGTTCTCGAGCACCTCGCTCATCTGGCCCGACTGCTCTCCGGCGCGGATCAGGCTCACGAACACGTTGCTGAAGACCTGCGGGTGCTGGGCGAGGCACTGCGAGAGCATGCGCCCGGCTTCCATGTCCTCGACCACCGAGGTGAGGATCTCGCGCAGGCGCGGGTTGTCGACCCCGTCTCGCAGGTCGCGAAGCCCGTCGATCAGCGGGATGCCGGCACGGCTGATCTGCTCGAGGTCGAAGCACAGGCTGATCAGTTCGCGGCTGCCGATGCGCCCGCGCGCGGCGAGCGCGCGCGGGGCGAGCGCGCGATACCCGATCATGTCGAGCCCCATGCGCCGCAGGCGCAGCTCGAGGTCCACGTCGTTGACCGCGTCCAGTTCGCCGCGAGTGTGACGACCCTCCCGGTCGACGGCGCGGTACTGGAACGTCGGCATCGCCGGCCTCAGGCATGCCGCCCGGTCAGGTCGACCGTGCGCGCGACCTCGACCAGACTGGTGGTGCCGTCGAGCACGCGGGCGAGCGCCTCTTCGGCGAGCGGCCGGAAGTCGCGGGCCATCGCGGCCGTGCGCAGTTCGCGCGCGGTAGCGCGCCGCGCGACCAGTTCGTCGAGTTCGGCATCCATCACCAGGATTTCCATCACCGCCGTGCGGCCGCGATAGCCCTTGCCATTGCACAGCGCGCAGCCGGTCGGCCGCCACAGCCGGTCGACGGTCCGCCCGAGCAGGCGCGTCTCCTCGGCCGAGGGCGCGTAGGGCGCGCGGCAGGCGGTGCACAGCACCCGTACCAGCCGCTGCGCGATGATGCCGATGATGTTGCCGGCCATGATGTCTGGCGGTATTCCGATATCGAGCAGGCGGGGGAAGGCGCCCAGCGCGGAGTTGGTGTGCAACGTGGTGAATACCTGGTGGCCGGTCATCGCGGCGCGGAAGGCCATCGAGGCGGTCTCGGCGTCGCGGATCTCGCCCACCAGGATGATGTCGGGATCCTGGCGCATGATCGAC
This sequence comes from Burkholderiales bacterium, assembly GCA_044370615.1. Lineage (GTDB taxonomy): Bacteria > Pseudomonadota > Gammaproteobacteria > Burkholderiales > CAIKXV01 > CAIKXV01. Next base: position 1,541 of record JBIPNU010000243.1, on the reverse strand, counting down.
CGGATCCCGTTGGCGAAATCCATCTTCGCGCTCTCGTTGACCGAGGTCTGCCGCATCAGCGAGACCGGGTACTCGACCGGATCCTCGAGGGTCATGATGTTGACCGTCTCGTCGTTCACCTGCGCGAGCAGCGAATAGAGCGTGGTGGTCTTGCCGCTGCCGGTGGGGCCGGTGACCACCAGGATGCCTTCGGGGCGGGCGAGCATCAGCAGCAGTCGTTCGCGCGCCCGGTCGCCGAGGTTCATGCGCTCGAGGCTGATGATCGACTTCTCGCGGTCGAGCACCCGCAGCACGATGTTCTCGCCGTGGATGGTCGGCTGGGTCGAGACCCTGAAGTCGATCGGCCGTCCCGAGATGTTGATCGACACCCGCCCGTCCTGCGGAGCGCGGGTCTCGGCGATGTTCATGCCGCTCATCACCTTCAGCCGCACGGCCACGCCGGGCCAGTAGGTCTTGTGCAGGCTGCGGATGGTCTCCAGTACGCCATCCACCCGGTAGCGGATGCGCAGGAAGGCCTGCTCGGGTTCGAAGTGCACGTCGGAGGCGCCGCGCTTGACCGCATCGACCAGCAGCGCCCCGACCAGGCGCACCACCGGCTGGGTGTACTCGCCCTCGGCGGCCTGCAGGCTCTGGTAGTCGATCTCGCCGGTCTCGATCTCCTCGAGGATGCCGTCGACCGACAGCTCGAAGCCGTAGGCCTTGTCGATCGCATCCTCGATCTGCACCTCGGTGGCGAGCAGCGTGCGGATCTCCACGCGTCCGCCCAGCGTCGCGCGCAACTGGTCGAGGACCACGACCTTGAACACGTCGGTGGTGGCGAGCGTGAGGGTACGCGCCTGGGCGTCGAGCGCTACCGGCAGCACCCGGTTTCGGCGCGCGAAGTCCTCGGGCACCAGCGCCAGCGCCTCGGGGTCGATCACCGCGCCGGCGAGGTCGATGGTGTCCTGCCCCGCGGTGCGTGCCATCACGTCGCGGATCACGTCCTCGGTGACGAAGCCCAACTGCACCAGCAGGCGCCCGATCGGGATGTTCTTGCGCTTCTGCTCGGTGAGCACGATGCGCAACTGGTCGAGCGTGAGCAGCCCCTGCTGCATCAGCAGCTCGCCCAGTCTCAGCTTGCGTCGCGCTTCGCTCACGTCAGGGGCGCCCGGCTGAATCGGCGAGCCGCTCGATGCGTTCGCGGGCAGCGGCCAGGTCGAAGCGCGCCGGTGCCCCGGTCTCGGCCAGTCGCACCGCGGTGCGCAGGAAACCCAGTGCGATGCGCGGCTGCGCGATCCGCTCGAGGCTCACCGCCAGGTTGAACGCGTGGTCGGGGCTGTCGGGCTGCAGGCTGTGCGCCTGGAAGTAGGCCTGCTGGGCCTGAGGCCACCGCCCCTGGGTGGCGAGCAGCCCCCCCAGCCGCGACCACAGCATGGCCGAAGGCTCGCGCGCGATCAGTTCGCGCAACTGGGCCTCCGCGCCTGCGGGATCGGACTGGCCGAGCAGGGACAGCCATCCGGCCTGGGCCCAGGCGTTGCGAGGCTCGGCGCGCAGCACGCGCT
>JBIPNU010000459.1:0-2946 GCA_044370615.1 Burkholderiales bacterium | reverse complement strand
GCCGGCGGCCGGCGGGCGGCGGCGCGCCGTCTGCCCCGCGCGCGCACGGGCCGGTTTCCTCGCGGCCGAAGGACCGTAGCCCTTCATGTAGAGCGGACCGCTCATCGTGCCGTCCACCGCGCGCCCGATGATGCCCTGCGACAGGTCCTTGATCGCCATGAAGATGACGTCCTCGCCGGGCTTGGCGACCAGGGTGTGCGGCGCGTTGGCCGGGATGTAGATCAGCGTGCCGGCCGGAGCCGTCACGCGCTTGCCGTTGATCGACCCGCGCAGCGTGCCCTTGACGACATAGTTGAACTGCTCGTTGGCGTGGCTGTGCATGCGCGACCCGGTACCCTGCGGCTTGTCGATCATGCCCACCAGCATGCGCGCGCCCTCGACCACGCCGCCGCTCGAGGTGGAATAGCCGGTCCCGGCCTCCACCCGGCGCAGCTTCGACATGCGGAAGGTGTAGCGCCCATTGCCGGCGCGGACGGCGCCCTCGGTCTTGGTCGCCGCGGCGGCGGCCGGTGCGCTGGCGCGCTTGCGGGGGGCGGTGGCGGTCTTGCTCACGATGAACTCCTCCGGTTCGGCGGGATGCGGCTGCACGCCGCCCGTCTCTGCATGCAGGGTAGGCGAGAGGGCCGCGCGCAGGCAATACGGCCGCGGCGATCCCCGCTATCGCCGCCGCCTATCCACGCCGCAGCCCGCGGCCCTCGACAGGCGCGGGGCGTCCCGTCGCGCATCCGCGTGCCCGCCCGCGCCCGGGTCGCTCGCCCGGCGCCGGGCACCCTCCGGCACTGCGGCCGTACCCGCACGGCTCAGCCGCTCGATGCGGATCCGGGCACCCGCGCCCGCCCGTAGGCCTCGCGCACCAGTTCGGCGAAGCGGCGGGCGGCCCGGGTGCGGGTGTCGTGACGCCGCCACAGCAGCGCGACATCGCGCACCGGTTCGGGCGAAGCCAGCCTGATCGCCCGCAGGCCGGTGTCCGGGTGCAGCGCGCCGACCGCCACGATGCTCGCGAGCCGGCTGTGCTGGACCGTGGCGAGGATCGGCTCCATCGTGTTCATCTCGAGCATGATCCGCGGCGCGATCGCCTGCTCGCCGAACAGCTGGTCGAGATACTGGCGCGCCGCGAACTCCCGGGTGAGCAGCACCAGCTCCTGGCCGTCGAGCGCCCGCATCGGCAGGCTGCGCCGCCCGGCGAGCGGATGGCGTGGTCCGACCACCAGCCGCATCGGCTCGCGGAACAGCCGTTCGGAGACGATGTGCGCATCGTCCGGAGAACTGTAGGCGACCGCGAGGTCGATCTCGCCGCTGAGCAGCTCGCGCTCCATCTGGTCTCGCGGGATCAGGCGCGCCACGACGTGCACGCCGGGATGCTCGGCACTGAAGCGGCCGAGGATCTGCGGCAGCAGGGACGCGGAGAAGGAATGGAAGACGCCGACCCGGACCGTGCCGCGCACGAGTCCCTGGAGCTCGGCGAGTTCTCCCTGCGCGGCGTCCAGCTCGCGCAACACCCGCTCGCCGCGTTCGCGCAGCAGGCGACCGGCCTCGGTGAGTTCGACTCGCCGAGGCAGCCGCTCGAACAGCGTCACGCCCAGTTCCGCCTCGAGCTGCTGGATCTGCTCGGAGAGCGTGGGCTGCGACACGCCGAGGGCGGCCGCCGCGCGCGAGAAGCTGCGGTGGCTGGCGATCGCGAGAAAATAGCGGAGGTGTCGCAGTTCCATGCAGACAGAGGATACCGGGCTGGCCCTGGCGCGGACGACGCGAGGCCTCCGCCCGCGCACCGACGCCGGCCCGGGCACGCGGCCGACGCCGCCCTGGCCAGTGCGGGTCGGACAGTCACGGCGACTGCGGTGCCAAGGGGACCGGGGGCCCGCCCGCCGCCGCGGCCTGTCGCCGCCCGCGGCGCGGATCTCCACCGGCGCGGCGCCCGGCCCGGTCGCTCCGCCCGCCTGAGCGGCGGGACCCACCGGTCGGGGCGGCGGCACCCCGCCCGGCCGGGCGATCCCGGACGGGGTCCCCGCGGACACCCACCCCGGCACGCGCCGCACCCCCGCCAGCCCCGCCGCGCTTTTCCCCGCGCAGGGCCCGTGCGACACTCGAACCATGCTGCGGCAACGGGCGCACGCCATCCGGAGCCGCCTCGATCGGGGCGAGGCCACGGGGCCTGGGAAACAGCCCCGCGCCGCGCGCGATCGCGGCGATGGCAAGCGTGTGTCCCGACCATCGCCTGCTGGAGTCCCCGATGCCCCCGCTGACCGCCCTCGTCGAAAAGATCGCGCTCTACCTCGGCGACATCGCCGTGCGTGCCGCGTTCCTCGCCTATCGCGCCGCCGTTCTCATCGTGGCGCTCGCCAAGGGACTGGTGATCCTCGCGCTGGCGCTGCTCACGCTGCTCGCCCCGCTGGTGCTGCTGGCGTGGCTGCTGTCGCGGCTGCCTGCGCTCGCCGCCCTCGCGCCACCCGACTGGATGCTCGCGCTCGCGCCGCTGCCGCTGGTGGCCGCGATCGCCTGGCTGCTCGCGCCCGCGCGCGCGCCCGAGTTCGCCGCACCCCGCGCCTATCCCGGACTGCTCGGCCGGATCGATTCGCGCATCGACCGCCTGATCGCCTGGGTCGGTCGCCTGAAGTTCTTCCGCACGCCGCTGGTATTCGTCGTGGATCCCGGAGGCTACAAGGTGACCGGCGACGAGGTGCGTGCGCTGCTGCAGGTCATCCGGCCGGGCGACATCCTGCTGCGCGGCTACGACGGCTACGTGGATGGCCTGTTCATCGGGCTGACCGGGGGCAGCGACCCGGTGTCGCGACGCTTCTCGCACGCTGCCTTCCACGCCGGCGACCTCGGCGACGAGCACCACGCGATCGCCGCCCGCCGCCTCCAGACCTCCGACGGACAGGGCGGGCTCAAGCCGGCCGATCAAACCCGGATCGACGCGATCCGCAACGATCCAGGGTTCTTCAG
>JBIPNU010000192.1:0-5510 GCA_044370615.1 Burkholderiales bacterium | reverse complement strand
ACCTCCACAGTGTTGCCACCGCCAGGACCTGAACCTGGTGCGTCTACCAATTCCGCCATCTCGGCACTGCGGCCGCGAAATGTAGTGAACCGACGGAGGTTTGTCAATTGACCCGCGAGCGTCGCGGCCTCAGGGCCCCACGCGTCCACGAGACGCCCATTCCGGAGCGCGAGGACATCCTCGACGCCCTGCGCGAAGCCGGCGTGCCGGTCGACCCCGATGCGCTGGCACGGCGCCTCGACGTGAGCGAGGCGGCGGCGGAGGGCTTCGGCCGGCGCCTGGCTGCGATGGAGCGCGAAGGCGAGATCATCGCCAATCGGCGCGGCGCGCTCGGCCTGCCGGCCAAGATGGACCTGATCCGGGGCCGGGTGGTCGGTCACCCGGACGGATATGGGTTCCTGGTACCCGACGACGCCTCGGGCGACCTGTTCCTCGGTCCCGGCGAGATGCAGAAAGTCCTGCACGGCGACCGGGTGCTCGCGCGCGAGGTGCAGGCGCCGCGGCGTGGCAAGCGCGAGGCGGTCGTCGTGGAGGTGCTCGAGCGGGGCAATCGCCGCGTGGTCGGGCGGTTGCATGTCGAGCATGGCGTGCGCTTCGTCGTGGCCGAGGAGCGTCGACTCGCGCAGGACATCCTGATCGCGCCCGACGACCGCAGCGGCGCGCGCGACGGACAGGTGGTGGTGGCCGAGATCATCGAGCAGCCGACCCGACGCACCCAGCCGATCGGACGCATCGTCGAGGTGCTGGGCGGCCATGCCGATCCGGGGATGGAGATCGAGATCGCGCTGCGCAAGCACGACCTGCCGCATGTGTTCGGCACCGCGGTCGAGCGGCTGGCCTCGCGCCTGCCATCGGAGCCGCGCAAGGCGGACCTGAAGGGGCGGGTGGACCTGCGCGAGCTGCCGCTGGTGACGATTGACGGGGAAACGGCCCGCGATTTCGACGACGCGGTGTGCTGCGTCAGCCTCGAGCCGGCGACCGGACGGGTGCCCACCGGGGCCACCGCGCGCCGAGGCCGGCGCGCGGGCGCGACCGCGGTCGAGGCCGACGCATCGTCCACTCCGGCGCCTGCGCCGGGCCGGGCCGCGGGACTGCGGCGGCGGGTGAGCGCGCTGTTCCGGTCGTCGGTGCCGTCCACGGCGCCGGAGTCGACGGCGGGCGCGCCTGGCAGTGGAGCGGCACCCGCCGCGGGGGCCGCGTTCCGGCTGTTCGTGGCGATCGCCGACGTGTCCCACTACGTTCGCCCGGGCGATGCGATCGACGTCGAGGCGCTTGCCCGGGGCACCTCGGTCTACTTCCCGAGGCGGGTGATCCCGATGCTGCCGGAGGCGCTGTCCAACGGCCTGTGTTCGCTCAACCCGGGCGTGGACCGGCTGTGCATGGTGTGCGAGGTCGATGTCTCGGCGGAGGGGCGGCTGCTCGATTACCGCTTCTACCCGGCGGTGATGCACTCGCGCGCGCGCCTGACCTACACCGAAGTCGCCGAGATCCTCGCCGGCAGCCCGATGGCCTACGCACGCAACTACCGCGAGCTCGTGCCCCACCTCAAGACGCTCGAGGCGGTTTTCCGGGCGCTGCTCTCCGCGCGCGCACAGCGCGGGGCGATCGACTTCGAGTCCGCCGAGACCCGGATGCTGTTCGACGAGCATGGCAAGATCGAACGCATCGTGCCGGTGGAGCGCAACGACGCGCACCGGCTCATCGAGGAGTGCATGCTGGCGGCCAACGTCTGCGCGTCGCACTTCCTCGCGCGCCACGCGCACCCGATGCTCTACCGCATCCACGCCGGTCCGCGGCGCGATCGCCTGGAGTCGCTGCGCGAGTTCCTGCGCGGGTTCGGCCTGTCGATCGGCGGGGGCGACGCGCCCCACGCGCGCGACTACGCCCAGGTGCTCGACCAGATCCGCGACCGTCCCGACCGGCTGCTGTTGCAGACGGTGATGCTGCGCTCGCTCGCGCAGGCGGTCTACAGCCCGGACAACATCGGGCACTTCGGGCTCGCCTATGACGGCTACACCCACTTCACCTCGCCGATCCGCCGGTATCCGGATCTCTGCGTGCACCGGGCGATCCGCGCGGTGCTCGAGGGCGGGCGCCACGAGCCGGCGGGCGGCATGGACTGGGCGTCGCTCGGACAGCATTGCTCGCAGACCGAACGCCGGGCGGACGAGGCTTCGCGGGAGGTCGAGGCCTGGCTCAAGTGCTTCTACATGCAGGACCGCGTGGGCGAGCGCTTCGCCGGCACCCTGAGCGGCGTCGCCTCGTTCGGGGTGTTCGTGACGCTCGACGACCTGTACGTGGACGGACTGGTGCACATTTCGGAACTGGGCAACGACTACTTCCACTTCGACGCGGTTCGCCACCAGCTGCTGGGCGAGCGTACCGGACAGCGCTATCGGATCGGCGACCGGATCGCCGTGCAGGTTGCGCGCGTGGATCTCACCACCAGCCGGATCGACTTCGTGCTCGCACCCGGAACCCGCCTGCGGGGGCCGCTGGCGGCCTCCGGACAGCGGGCCGGCAAGGGTGCGCGGGCCGCCGAGCGCGGTGGCCGGGGGCGGGGCGGTCGATGAGCGACGCGCTGCGGGTTCTCTTCGGCCTGCACGCGGTCACCGCGCGCCTGCGCGTGGACCCGACGACGGTGCGCGAACTGCACGTGGACGCGGCACGGAACGATGCCCGCATGAAGGACCTGCTGCGACTGGCCGCCGAGCGCGGAGTGCGGGTGATCGCGAGCGAGGCCCGGCGCCTCGATGCGCTGGCCGGGGCGGAAGCGCGCCACCAGGGCGCGGTGGCGCGGGTGCTGCCGCGCAGCACGCCGGCCTTCGACGATCTGCTCGAAGCGTTGCCGCCGCAACCGCTGCTGCTGCTGCTCGACGGGATCCAGGATCCACGAAACCTGGGGGCGATCCTTCGCGTCGCCGATGCGATGGGGGTGGACGCGGTGATCGCCCCGCGCGACCGGGCGGTGGGGATCGGGGCCACCGTCGAGAAGGTCGCCTCCGGTGCGGCGGAGAGCGTCCGCTACGTGGTGGTCACCAACCTCGCGCGGACGATCGAGGCGCTGCAGGCGCGCGGGGTGTGGTGCGTGGCCGCCGACGGCGAGGGCGAGGCGGACCTGTTTTCCGCGCGCCTGCAGGGGCCGCTGGCCTGGGTGCTGGGCGCGGAGGGAGCCGGCCTGCGCCGGCTCACGCGCGAGCGATGCGACGCCCGGGTCCGGATTCCGATGCTCGGGTCGGTCGAGAGCGTGAACGTGGCGGTGGCGGCCGGGATCTGCCTGTTCGAGGCGCGGCGCCAGAGAGCCTGCGCGGCCGGCTGACTCCTTGCCCCGGGGACGGGAAATAGCCATAATGAAAGGCTTTCCCGGTCAGTCTCCCCGTCAGCGTATCTCCCCGCCAGGTGTCGGAGGGGTGCAGCGGTCGGGGGACAGGCAGCTCCGGGGAGATCGTCTGGCGCTGCCTTCAGCGCCCGGACGGGCGGTCCGACCCGCTTGCCAAGTGGCAGACGACAAGTGGCAGACGACAAGGGGCGGACGACACGCGCGGCGGGTGGATGCCGGCCGCGTTTCCTTGCTCCACCGGGGTTGCAGCCGGGGGGCCCGGGCATCCGGCGGATGCCCGCGACGACCGAAAGGAGAATCGATGCGGCACTACGAAGTGGTTTTCATCGTCCATCCGGACCAGAGCGAGCAGGTTCCGGGCATGGTCGAGCGCTATACCGGGATGATCACCGGGCATGGCGGCATCATCCACCGCAAGGAGGACTGGGGCCGACGCCAGCTCGCCTTCCCGATCCAGAAGATGCACAAGGCGCACTATGTTCTGATGAACATCGAGTGCAACCAGGCGACGCTGGACGAGCTCGAGCACGCGTTCCGCTTCAACGACGCGGTACTCCGCCACCTCACGGTCAAGATGGACGAGGCGATCACCGCGCCCTCGCCGATGATGCGCGAGCCCAAGCCTGCCGAAGGTCGCGACCGTCCGCGGCGCGAACGGGGCGAGCGCGGCGAACGTGGCGATCGCGGCGATCGCGGCGAAGGGCCCGCGCGAGCGGCCGAGCCGCCCGCAGGCGCCTGACCGGGCGCGGCCGGAGTCGACGCTGAATCGCGTCGTGCTCTCCGGGCGCATCGTCGAGCGCGAACCGTTGCGCTACACCCCTGCCGGACTCCCGCTCGTGCGCCTGCGCATCGAGCACGGGTCCCGGGCGCTGGAAGCGGGCGTTGAGCGCGAGGTGCAGTGCACGGTGGACGCGGTGGCGGTTGGCGAAGTAGCCCTGCAGCTGCCCGAGGCAGGGGTGTCCGGCCCGATCACCGTTCGCGGCTTCCTCTGTCGCCGCAGCCTTCGCGACGAACGGCTGGTGCTGCACCTGGAAGCCGTCAGGCGCGATGACGACGAATCCGGCACCCGACCCGACTGAACCCTCCTGATCCGATATCGATCTTTTCTGCTGGAGTAGACCCCAATGGCAATGTCTCGTGGCCGCGGACGCGGCAAGGACGACAAGAAGAAGAAACGCGCAGCCCGTTCGCTGTTCCGCCGGCGCAAGTTCTGCCGGTTCACCGCGGAGGGCATCAAGCACGTCGACTACAAGGATGTCGATCTGCTGAAGGACTTCATCAACGAGAACGGCAAGCTGATCCCGGCCCGGATCACCGGCACCAAGGCGCATTTCCAGCGCCAGCTGTCGGCTGCGGTGAAGCGCGCGCGCTTCCTCGCCCTGCTGCCCTTCACCGACCTGCACTGACCGGGGGCGCACATGCAGATCATCCTGCTGGAGAAGATCACCAACCTCGGACAGCTCGGCGACGTGGTGAAGGTCAAGGACGGGTACGCCCGCAACTTCCTGATCCCCGCTGGCAAGGCGAAGCGCGCCACCGAGGCCAACCTGAAGGCCTTCGAGGCCCGACGGGCCGAACTCGAACGCGAATCGGCCGACCGGCTGGCTGCCGCCCAGGCGGTGGGCGAGCGTCTCGAGGGGCTGACGGTCCAGATCACCCAGAAGGCCGGGGTGGACGGCAAGCTGTTCGGATCGGTCACCAACGCCGACATCGCCGAGGCGCTGAAGGCACTGGATTTCGCGATCGAGCGCGCGATGATCCGCATGCCCGAGGGCCCGCTCAAGACCATCGGCGATTTCCCGGTCGTGGTCGGGCTGCACACGGACGTGCAGGCCTCCATCACCGTGTCCGTGCTGGGCGAGTAGACCGGGCCGACGCCGCGACCACGCCCCTTGCGGGGGGGGGCAGCGGCGGCAGGGGCTGCACGCGTGGCTGACAGCATGACGGGGGGCCCTGCCGGGGCCCCTCTTCTTTGGGGTATCGGTCGGTACCCTCGCCGGTGCTACCCTTGTCGACCCCGGCCCCGGCCGAGACCCTGACATGCCCGAAGCCCCTTACGCATCCGCATCGGCCTCCGCGCCCGGCCCCGCTTCCGTATCCTTCCGGCCGCCCTCGGGCGACCGCGAACTCGATGCACTGCGGCAGGCGCCGCACTCGATCGAGGCGGAGC
>JBIPNU010000461.1:0-2924 GCA_044370615.1 Burkholderiales bacterium | reverse complement strand
GGGCGGCTTGCTGCTCGACAACACGGCCTGGGAGCGGATCGCCGATCTGGTGTCCGCCGTGGATTTCTACAGCGCCGACCACCGCACGGTCTGGGGACACCTGACCCGCCTGCTGGAGGACAACAAGCCCGCGGACGTGATCACGCTCGCCGAAAGTCTCGAGCGTTCCGGCGATCTCGCGAAGGTGGGCGGGCTGGCCTACCTGTCCGCGCTCGCGAACAACGTGCCGACGGCTGCGAACATCCGCCGGTACGCGGAGATCGTGCGCGAACGCTCCCTGATGCGCGAGCTCGCCCGGGTGGGCACCGAGATCGCCGATTCGGCCTACACGCCCAGCGGTCGAGCGGCCAAGGTACTGCTCGACGAGGCCGAGTCCAAGGTGCTGGCGATCGCCGAGCAGGGCAAGCGGGGCGGACAGGGTTTCCTCGACCTGGGCGCGCTGGTGGCCCAGGTGGTCGACCGGATCGACCAGCTGCACAACAGCCCCGCCAGCGACGTGACCGGCGTCGCCTCGGGGTTTACCGATCTCGATCGCGACACCTCGGGCCTGCAGCCTGGCGATCTGGTGATCGTCGCGGGTCGACCGAGCATGGGCAAGACGGCGCTCGCGCTCAACATCGCCGAGCATGTCGCGCTGGTGGAGAAGATGCCGGTGATCGTGTTCAGCATGGAGATGTCCGGCGCGCAACTGGTGATGCGGATGCTGGGCTCGACCGGACGGATCGACCAGCAGCGGCTGCGCACCGGCCGGCTGGAGGACGCCGACTGGCCGCGGCTGACCGGCGCGATCGCGGCCCTGACCCATGCGCCGCTGCTGATCGACGAGACGCCCGCGCTCAACGCGCTGGAACTGCGCTCGCGGGCGCGGCGCGCGTCACGCAGCTTCGGCGGCCGGCTGGGACTGATCGTGATCGACTACCTGCAGCTGATGAGCGCGAGCTCCAGCGGCGAGAACCGTGCGACCGAGATCTCCGAGATCTCCCGCTCGCTCAAGGCGCTCGCCAAGGAACTGCAGGTGCCGGTGGTGGCGCTCTCGCAGCTGAACCGCAGCCTGGAGCAGCGGCCGAACAAGCGGCCGGTGATGTCGGATCTGCGGGAGTGCGTGACCGGCGACACCCTCGTGTCGTGCGCCGACGGCCGTCGGGTTCCGATTCGTGACCTGGTGGGGCAGACGCCGGAGGTCTGGGCGGTCGATGACGGCGGCACCGTGATCAGGGCTGCGTCCGACGCGGTATGGTGTGTCGGTACCAGGCCGGTCTTCGACCTTCGCCTCGCCAGTGGCCGGACGCTGCGCGCCACCGCCGAGCACCGCGTGCTGACGGGCAGCGGCTGGCAGACACTGTCGCGGATCGGGCCGGGGGATCGCGTCGCGCTTGCCCGCCGCGTGCCTGGGCCCGCCGAGCCGGTGACCTGGCCGGACCACCATCTCGTGCTGCTGGGGCATCTGGTGGGAGACGGCAGTGACCTCCTTCACCAGCCGATGCGCTACACGACGGCCAGCGAAGCCAACAGCGCGGCGGTACGCGCGGCGGCCGAGGCCTTCGGCGCACGCGTGTCCCGCCACGAGGGGCGTGGTACCCGGCACCAACTGGTGATCGCGGGTAACGGCAACCGCTGGCATCCGTCGGGGGTAGGAAAGTGGTTGCGTGACCTGGGTGTCTTCGGGCAACGCTCCCACGAGAAGCACCTGCCGCAGGAGGTGTTCCGGTTGTCCGACCGGCAGATCGGTGTGCTGCTGGGCCATCTGTGGGCGACCGCTGGCTCGATAGCGCTGCGCAAGCCGGGGCAGAAGGGTTCGCCCCGGGTCTACTTCTCGACCTGCAGCGAGCGGCTGGCCGGGGACGTCGCAGCGCTCCTGCTGCGCCTGGGCGTCCTCGCGCGACTCCGCAAGGTCGTTCAGGGGCGGTACCGGCCGGTGTTTGCAGTGGACGTGTCGGGTGCCGAGCACCAGCGACGTTTCCTCGATCGCGTCGTCGCCTTCGGACCGCGTGCCGCGCCGGCGGTGGCGTTGGGCGGCGTTCTGGCGGCGGTCGAGGGCAATACCCATGTCGACACGCTGCCTCGCGAGACCTTCGGGCAGGTCGAGGCCGTGATGCGCGAACGTGGCATTTCGCAGCGGGCAATGGCCGCAACGCGCGGGACGGCGTACGGCGGAGCCGCGCACTTCGGGTTCGCCCCGTCGCGCGAGACGGTGGCCGACTACGCTCGCTGCCTCGATGCACCGGAACGTGCACGTCAGGCGGAAAGCGATCTGGTCTGGGATGCGGTGGTGGCAGTCGAGCCCGCCGGCGAGGAGGCCGTCTACGACCTGACGGTGCCCGGACCGGCCTGCTGGCTCGCAGACGGCATCGTCACGCACAACTCGGGAGCCATCGAGCAGGATGCCGACGTGATCCTGTTCATCTACCGCGACGAGGTCTACAACCCCGAGTCACCGGACAAGGGTGTCGCCGAGGTGATCATCGGCAAGCAGCGCAACGGGCCGATCGGCACGGTGCGCCTCACGTTCCTCGGACGCCACACCAAGTTCGAGAACTTCGCGAATACGCCCGGACGGTTCTAGCCCCGTCCGCACGTTGCCGGCGCGGGGCCTGGCGAGGGGCTGCGACGGGCGGCCTTGCCCGGGCGACGGGGAGGTGGCCGGAGTCGAGGCCATCCGTGTGCCCGACGCGATCCGGCCCGACCCCCTGCGATCCGATCGGCACGCGCCGGTGCCGAGCCCCCGGCCGGGCGCAGCGCGAGCCACGCGGGGGGAAGAGGAAGGGAAAGGGAGAAAGGGCGGGAGGGGAACCCGGAGCCGCCGGAGTACCGGTCAGAGGCGTTCGCCGGCAGCGTCGGCCAGCCGCGAGCGCTCGCCGCGCGCGAGCGTCACGTGCCCGCCGTGCGGCCAGCCCTTCATGCGATCGACCACATCGGTGAGCCCG
>JBIPNU010000079.1:0-7860 GCA_044370615.1 Burkholderiales bacterium | reverse complement strand
CTGCGCCAGGTTGCCCAGGCAGACCACCTTGGTGCCGGGTCCGGCGCGGGTGATCAGCGTCTTCATCTGCTTGGGCGTGAGGTTCTGGGCCTCGTCGATGATCAGGAACTTGTTGATGAAGGTGCGTCCGCGCATGAAGTTGAGCGACTTCACCTTGATCCGCGAGCGCACCAGGTCGTGCGTGGCCGCCCGGCCCCAGTCGCCGGCCTCGCCGTCGGCGCGGTTGAGCACGTCGAGGTTGTCCTCGAGCGCTCCCATCCACGGCGTCATTTTCTCCTCCTCGGTGCCGGGCAGGAAGCCGATGTCCTCGCCCACCGGCACCGTCACGCGCGTCATGATGATTTCCGAATAGAGCTTGTCATCGAGCGTCTGCGCGAGGCCGGCGGCCAGCGTGAGCAGCGTCTTGCCGGTGCCGGCCTGTCCGACCAGCGTCACCAGGTCGATGTCCGGATCCATCAGCAGGTTGAGCGCGAAGTTCTGTTCGCGGTTGCGGGCGAGGATGCCCCAGACACTGTTCTTCTGGTGGGCATAGTCGCGTACCGTCTGCAGCACTGCCTGCCCGCCCGCCTGCTCGCGCACGACCGCGGCGAACGCACGCTCGGCCTCCTGCCAGAGGAACTCGTTGACCGACAGGCTGCGGCACAGCGGCCCGTGCACCCGATAGAACGTGCTGCCCGCCTCCTGCCATGACTCCATGTCGCCCGCGTGCTGGTCCCAGAAATCGGCCGTCAGCTCGCGCACGCCGGTGTAGAGCAGGTCGGTGTCCTCGAGGACCTTGTCGTTGAAGTAGTCCTCGGCGTCCAGGCCCAGCGCGCGGGCCTTGATGCGCATGTTGATGTCCTTGGTGACCAGGATCACCTGGCGCTCGGGGTAGCGCGCCTTGAGCGAGCTCACCACGGCAAGGATCTGGTTGTCCGCCTTGCCGCTGGCGGGGATCGAGGCGGGAAGGGTCGGGTCGACCGCCTCGGTCTGCAGCAGCAGGTGACCGCGCGCCTGCGGGCCGGCCGCCGTGGACAGCGGCAACCCGGCGGCCAGGTCGGCCCCGGAGCCCCTCGCGATGATCTCTTCGAGGAAGCGGCTCGCCTGTCGCGCGTTGCGCGCGACCTCGGACATGCCCTTCTTGTGGTCGTCGAGTTCCTCGAGCGTGACCATCGGCAGGAACACATCGTGCTCCTCGAAACGGAACAGGCTGGTCGGGTCGTGCATCAGCACGTTGGTGTCGATCACGAACAGCCTGGAGGAGCCGGTCCTGCGCGAGCTGGCCTTGCCGCGAGCGTTCATCGAGGGTCCTGGGTCGGGGCTGGGGACGGATTCGAAGCGAAGACCAATGCTCAGGCGAGCGCCTGCACGAAGGCGAGTACCTCGTCGACATGGCCGGGTACCTTCACCCCGCGCCACTCGCGGGCGATCGTCCCGTCGGCCGCCACCACGAAGGTGCTGCGCTCGATCCCGCGCACCTGCTTGCCGTACATGTTCTTCAGCTTCATCACGCCCCAGGCGGTGCAGGCGGTCTCGTCCGGGTCGGACAGCAGTTCGAAGGGCAGGTCCATCTTCTGCTTGAAGGACAGGTGGGACTTCAGGCTGTCGCGCGAGACGCCGACGATGGTCGCGCCCGCCCTCGCGAACGCCTTGTGCTGGTCGCGGAACTGCGCTGCCTCGGTGGTGCAGCCCGGGGTGTTGTCCTTCGGGTAGAAATAGACGACGACCGGGGCGCCGCGCGCGGCGCTCAGTCGGAACGTGCTGCCATCGGTGCTGGGAAGGGCGAGGGCGGGGGCCTTGGCGGCGGCCATGGGGTGGCTCCTGGGGTTGGGCGGACCAGGTACGCGCCGGCCCGCGGTTCGGACGATGTCCCGCCGCGCGCGGCGGCGGGGGCTGCGCCCGAGCGGCGCTCAGGCTTCGACGGGCGCCTCCTGTCGGATGCTGCCCCGGTCGTGTGACCATCGATAGTGTGCCGGCGGTGCGTCTGGCGCGAGAAATCCGGCCCCCTGCAGCGCGAGTTCGCCGCTGCGCCCGGGGACCTCGCCCCAGACCAGGTCGTGGTGGGGCAGGTGCTGCAGTTCCAGCCCGTCGCAGTAGTCGCGCAGCGACAGCAGTTCGTAGCCCTGCGCCTTCCAGCCGGCGATCAGGCGCTCGAATACCGGCAGCAGCTTGCCACCCTCGAGCTCGGCGTGCAGGGTGTACACATGACCGCTGCTCGGCTGCGTGCGGGCGGTGATCTCCAGGAGGTGGTCGGCGACGGTGGCGGGCGTGAGCCCGTCGCGTCCGATCAGCTCGTCGAGCGTGGGGAGCGTGGTCGGGATCTGCGGGCAGGCGACGATCTCGGCGTTCCAGACGGGCACGAACGGGTGGGTGCCGCGGGTGTCGGATGCATAGCCGAACCCCAGGCGCTGGGTATGCCGCAGCGCGTGCACGTTCGTCTGCCAGCCGGCCGCGCCCCAGGCTCGGGGGCGTTCGCCGAACACCGCCTCGAAGCGGTCGCAGGCGAGATCCATCTCGTGCTGCGTCCAGCCCGCATCGGCCTGCCCGACGCCGTCCTGCCAGCGCACGTGGTCCCAGGTATGCACGCCGCACTCGAAACCGGCGTCGCGCGCCGCGCGCATCGCCTCGCGACCGCGCACCCCGATATCCGGGCCGGGCAGCAGCGTGCCGTAGAGCAGGGTCTTCAGCCCGTAATGCTCGAGCACCGAGGTACGCGACACCTTGCGCATGAACCCGCGCCGGAACACGCGGCGCAACGCGCGTCCGGTGTGGTCGGGGCCGAGGCTGAACAGGAAGGTGGCGCCCGCCGCCTCGCGGCGCAGCAGATCCACCAGCCGGGGCACGCCCTGCAGGGTACCGCGCAGCGTGTCGACGTCGATCTTGAGCGCGAGCTTCATGCGCCCGCGGATCAGTCCACCAGTTCCCGGGCCGCGGCAACGTCGCCGCGGTAGGCGTCGAAGATGCGCCTGAGCGCTTCGTCCATGCCGACCCGGGGCGCCCAGCCAAGCTCGCTGCAGGTGTTGCCGATGTGGGGCACGCGGCTCTGCACGTCCTGGTAGCCCGCGCCGTAGTAGGCCTCGGCGGTGGTGTCGACCAGTCGGACCTTGCGGGCCGACTCGGCGTATTCCGGATAGGCGAGCGCGAGGTCGAGCATCATCTGCGCGAGTTCGCGCACCGAGAAGTCGTTCGTCGGGTTGCCCACGTTGTAGATGCGTCCGCTGGCCACGCGGTCGCGATTCTCGATCATCTTCATCAGCGCGGCGATGCCGTCATCGACATAGGTGAACGAGCGACGCTGCCGACCTCCGTCGACGAGCTGGATGTCTTCGCCACGTACGATGTGGCCGAGGAACTGCGTGATCACGCGCGAGCTGCCTTCCTTGGGCGCATGGATGCTGTCCAGGCCCGCCCCGATCCAGTTGAACGGGCGAAACAGCGTGAAGTCGAGGCGTTCGCGCCCCCGCTCGGGACTGCCGTAGGCCCAGATCACGCGGTCCATCAGCTGCTTGCTGCAGGAATAGATCCAGCGCTGCTTTTCGATCGGGCCGAGCACGAGATCGGACTGGTAGGGGTCGAACTCCGCATCCCGGCACATCCCGTAGACCTCGGAGGTGGACGGGAACAGGATGCGTTTGCCGTATTTCACGCACTGCCGGACGATCGGAAGGTTCGCCTCGAAGTCGAGTTCGAACACCCGCAGCGGCTCTTTCACGTAGGTGGCCGGGGTGGCGATCGCCACCAGCGGCAGCACCGTGTCGCACTTGCGGATGTGGTACTCGATCCACTCGCGGTTGATCGTGATGTCGCCTTCGAAGAACCGGAACCGCGGATGGCCTTCAAGGTCGGCGATGCGATCGGCCTGCATGTCCATGCCGTACACCGACCAGTCGGTGTCGGCAAGGATGCGCTTGGACAGGTGGTGCCCGATGAAGCCGTTGACGCCAAGGATCAGGATCTTCTTCACAGGCGGATGGTGCCATAACGCCGGGAGAATCCGCCAGCCGACAGCGGCTGGCCATCCACCTCGAGTTCGATCAGTTCCAGCAGACGGCCGTCGCCGCACGCGGCGAGGATGCGATCCTCGCGCACGAAGAGGCAGGGGCCCTCCGGGGGCAGGGCGCTCTCGGGCACCAGCAGTCGGGTGCGCAACACCCGCACCCGCGAGCCGGCGATGTCGGTGAAGGCGCCCGGATAGGGAGGGGCGACGCCTCGCACGAGGTCGTGCACCGCCTTCGCGGGTTGCGACCAGTCGATGCGACCGTCCTCGGGGCGGCGCCCGCCGAAGTAGCTGCCGGCTGCGAGATCCTGCGAGCGGCGCGGCGCGGTCCCGCCGACCAGGCCGGGAAGGCTGCGATCGAGCACGATCTCGGCGGCGACCGTGACCTTCGCGAAGACTTCGCCCGCGGTGTCGTCCGGGAGGATGGGCACGGCCATCTGGTCGACGATGTCGCCGGCGTCAGGCTTGGCGGCCATGTGGTGGAGGGTTGCGCCGGTCTCGCGCTCGCCCCGGATCACCGCCCAGTTGACCGGCACGCGCCCGCGATAGCGGGGCAGCAGCGAGCCGTGCAGATTGAGCGCGCCGCGCCGGGCCCGCGCGAGCAGGGTCATCGGCAGCATCGACCGGTAGTAGAAGGAAAAGATGAAGGCGGGCGCGATCGCCGCCACTCGCCCATGCAGCGCCTCGTCGACGTGGTCGGGCGCGATCACCTCGATGCCATGCCGGCGTGCCAGCTGCTCGACCGAGGCGAACCAGATCCGTTCGGCCGGGTTGTCGCGATGGGTGACGACCAGTCGCACATCCACGCCCTGCGCGAGCAGCACCGACAGGCAGCGCACGCCGACATCGTGGTAGGCGAAGACCACGGCCGAGTCATCCCTGCCGCCTGGGCGGCCGGATTCGACCGTCGCTGCCCCGGCTGCGGGGCGCGGGGTTCCGGTCACGCGGAGGAGCCTGATGCGGCGGGTGCGGCAGGTGCCGGGGACACAGCGGGCGAGGTCGGCGTCGCCCCGGCGTCGGTCGCGTCGGGCGTGGCTTCGAGCACCGCCTGCACCAGGTAGCGTGGACGTTCCCGCACCTGCTGGTAGATCCGGCCGACGTACTCGCCGAGGATGCCCACGCCGAGCAGCAGCACGCCGATCAGGCAGAAGGCGATCGCGAACAGGGTGAATACGCCCTCGGCTTCGGAGCCGATCACCAGTCGCCGGAACAGCAGCAGCACGACCAGCGCCGCCGACAGCAGCGCGAGCACCGTGCCGAGCAACGAGAACGCACGCAGCGGCACGATGGAAAAGCCGGTCATCAGGTCGAAGTTGAGCCGGATCAGGTCGAACAGCGAATACTTCGATTCGCCAGCCGCGCGCTCTTCGTGGCCCACCTCGATCTCGACCGGATTGCGCGCGTACAGGTAGGCCAGTGCCGGGATGAAGGTGTTCATCTCGCGCGACTGGTTGAGCGTGTCGATGATCCGGCGGTCGTAGGCGCGCAGCATGCAGCCCTGGTCGGTCATGCGGATGCGGGTGATGCGCTCGCGCACCCGGTTCATCGCCCGCGAGGCGACCCGGCGAAACAGCGTGTCCTGTCGCTGCCGACGGATCGTGCCGACGTAGTCGTGGCCGCGGTCCATGCATTCGACCAGCCGCGCGATCTCCTCGGGCGGATTCTGCAGGTCGGCGTCGAGCGTGATCACCCGTTGCCCCCGCGAGCGCTCGAAGCCGGCGAAGATCGCCATGTGCTGGCCGAAGTTGCCGTTGAGCACCACCACGCGGGTGACATCGGGGCGGCGAAGGTGCTGGTCGCGCAGCAGGCGCAGCGAATCGTCGCGGCTGCCATCGTCGACGAACAGGATCTCGAAGCTGCGACCCAGCGCGTCCAGCGCCGGGTACAGCCGCGCGAACAGCGCCTGCAGTCCGGCCGACTCGTTGTAGACCGGGATGACGACCGACAGCTCGGGGCGTATGCCGGCGTTCACGGGCGTGCGATCTCGGCGAATGTGTCGGACACGGCTGCGCAGACCCGCACGACGTCGTCGCCGGTCATGGCGGGGAACAGGGGCAGCGTGACGGTCCCCGAACCCACCCGCTCCGCGTGGGGGAAGTCGCCGCGCGCCCACCCCTGCTCGCGGTAGAGCGTGAACAGGTGCAGCGGCGGGTAGTGCACGCCGACGCCGATGCCGCGTGCCGCCATCGCGCGCAGGAAGGCCGGGCGTCCGCCCGCGAGGCGCTCCACCGGCAGCACCACCTGGAACATGTGCCAGTTGCCCTCGTCGGTGGGCAGCGGCAGCTCGCAGCCGAGCGAGCGGTCGAAGGCCGAGAGATAACGGGTGGCGAGGTCGCGTCGGCGGGCGTTGAAGGCATCCAGCCGTGCGAGCTGGCCGAGGCCCACGCGCGCCGCGACATCGGTAAGGTTGGACTTGCCGCCCAGCAGGTCGACGTCCATCTCGCCGTCGGGCAGGCGGGTCACGCCCTGCAGCCGGTAGCGCTCGCAGCGGGCAGGGTCGACATCGGGCGGCAGCACCAGCGCGCCGCCTTCGATGGAGGTCATGTTCTTGTTCGCGTGGAAGCTCAGCGCGACGAAGTCGCCGGTGCTGCCCACAGGCCGCCCGCGCCAGGTCGCGCCCATCGCCTGCGCGGCGTCCTCGATCACGCGCAGCCGGTGGCGGCCAGCGATGTCGTAGAGGCGGTCGCGGTCCACCGGGAGCCCGGCGAGGTCGACCGGGATGATCGCGCGGGTCTTCGGCCCGATCGCCGCCTCGATGCGCTCGAGATCGATGTTGCGGGTCAGCGGATCGATGTCGACGAACACCGGCCGCGCGCCGACCGCCAGCACGACATTGGCGGTCGCCACCCAGGTGAGCGGCGTGGTGATGACCTCGTCGCCCGGACCGACGCCAGCCAGCCGCAGCGCCACCTCGAGGGCGGCGGTGCCGGAACTGAAGCTGCGAACCGGACGTCCACCGAGCCGCTCGGACAGGGCGGCCTCGAACGCCCGCACCTGCGGGCCGCTGGTGATCCAGCCCGAGCGCAGCACCTCGACGACGCCGGCGATCGTCTCCTCGTCGATGTCGGGGCGGGTGAACGGGAGAAAGTCCATGCGGGATGATAGCAGCCGCGCCGGGGAGGGCTTCAGCTGCGGGCGACCAGGAAGACCCCGACGATGATCACGCCGATGCCGACCATGCGCTGCGCGCCCACGGCCTCTCCGAACAGGTACCAGGCGGCAAGCGCGTTGACGACGTAGCCGATCGACAGCATCGGGTAGGCGATGCTCACCTCGGTGCGAGAGAGCGCCATGATCCACACCACCACGCTCACCACATAGCAGGCGAGCCCGCCGACGATGGCCGGCTGGGTGGCGAGCTTCCAGCCCGCCGGCAGCGCGCTGGCGACCGAGAACTCGAAGGCACCCACCGCATTGGTGCCTGCCTTGAGCAGCAGCTGCGCGGCGGCGTTGAGCAGCACGCCCACCAGGACCAGCGAGAAACTGACTGCTGTCATCGGGCGAATCCGTCCGCAGCGGGAGCGATCGTTCGTACCAGCGCGCGGCGCTCGTCGCTTGCCACGAGTCGCATCGGCAGTCCCTGCGCGCGCAGCCGCTCGTAGGTCGCGGGCGGCATGATCGCGAAGGCCACCGGGTCGCTGCGCCAGCGCCGCTCGAAGGCGGCGATGTCGGGGATCCAGCGGTGGGGTTCGACCCGCAGCCCGAAGTCCATTTCGTCGCGGAAGGCCACCAGTGTCGTCTCGCGGCGGATGTGGAAATTGAGCGTCTGGTCGTAGACCTCGACGCTGTAGAACGGCGTGTCCGGACGCAGGTCCCGCAGGTCCGGTTCGGCCGCGCGCACGAGATGGTACACGCCGGTGAGCGGGGACAGGCGATCGTAGCCC
>JBIPNU010000241.1:0-4790 GCA_044370615.1 Burkholderiales bacterium | reverse complement strand
TGCCCGACGGCTACACGCTGGTCATCCTCTCCACCGGCTTCTCGCTGAACCTGAGCCTGGTCTCGAAGTTGCCGTTCGACACCCGGCGCGACTTCGTCCCGATCGGACTGATCGGCACCACCCCGAACGTGCTGGTCACCAGTTCCAGGACCGCGCGCACCGTCGCCGAACTGGTGGCGGCGGTCAAGGCGCGGGGCGGGGCCGCCAACGCTGGCTCCACCGGCATCGGATCGACGCCGCACCTCACGCTCGAGCTGTTCAAGCGGGTGGCCGGCTTCGATGCGCTGCACGTGCCGTTCAACGGCAGCGGCCCCGCGATCACCGACATCCTGGCGGGTCGCATCGACTTCATGTTCCTCAACCTGCCCTCCAGCTCCGGCCACATCAAGGCCGGTCGCATCACCGCGCTGGCGGTGGGCAGCGAGCAGCGCACGCCGCTGCTGCCCGACGTGCCCACGATGCAGGAATCCGGCTACAAGGGCTTCCGGTCCACCAGCTGGGCGGGCCTGGGCGGTCCGGCCGGGCTGCCCGCGCCGGTGGTCGCGCGCCTGAGCCGCGAGCTGATCGCAGCCGTCGACTCCGCCGACGCGCGGGAGCGTATCGCCGCGGCCGGCGGCGAGGCGCGCTCGAGCACGCCGGAGGGCTTCCGCGCGTTCATCGACGACGAGATCGCGCGCTGGGGGCGGGTGATCCGCGAGGCGGGCGTCAAGGTCGAGCGCTGAGCGTCGCCGCGCCGCTGCAGGCGGTCCGTCGCGGCGGCGCCCGCTGCCGTCGGCGGTGTCGTTATCGCGCCGGGGGACGGTCGCGGAACTTGAGCGTGTAGCCGGCGAGCAGCGTCTCGGCGAGGAAGCACAGCAGCGCGAGCACGAAGCAGATCACCCCGGCGAGGAAGGTGGTCGTCACCAGCTGGCTCGCGCGGCTCACCGTGGTCTCGCCGAGGAACAGCGAGATGACCGTGGCGCCGATCATCATGCCCGAGAGCGTGAGCAGCGCGACCGACCCGTTGACGACCCGGCCGCGCAGCTTGAGCCGGTGCAGTTCGTCGTAGGTGGCCGCGACCGCCGGCTGGTCCACGAAGCGACCCTCCTGCATCCGTTCCTCGAGGTCGCGAGCGCGGTCGATGATCCGTCCCAGCCGGGTCGCCAGCGCGCTGATGAGCCCGGCGATCGCGGTAAGCATGAACACCGGGGCGACCGCGAGTTCGATCGCGTGCGACAGCGTGCCGGTGACGGACTCCGGCGGCAGGCTCAACGCGCGCCTCCGCTACCGGCCCGCTCGTTCTTCTCCGGTACCCCTGGGTTTGCGCCAGCGTCCGCGGCCGGCACCTGGGCGCGCAGCGTCTTCAGCAGCGCCAGCCCGGCGCGCCCGTCGGCGCGCAGCCCGCGTGACTTCTGGAAGTCGAGTATGGCTGCGCGCGTGCGCGAGCCGATGATGCCGTCGGGCTTGCCGAGGTCGGCACCGAGCTGCGCGAGCCGCTCCTGCACTTCCCGTCGCTCGGCCCGAGACAGGCCGGGATCGTCGGTCGGCCAGGGCGTGGCGAAGCCGGGCGCCCCGCGCAGCCGGTCGGCGAGGTGGGCGACCGACAGCGCGTAGGATTCGGCGGCGTTGTACGCGTAGATCGCGTTGAAGTTGCGCAGCGTGAGGAACGCAGGCCCTCGCGGACCGGCGGGCAGCAGCAGCGCTGCACTCGCCTCGCCGGAGGGCGGGGCGCCGTCGAGCATCCGTATCCCCAGCGCTGCCCACTTCGCGAGCGGCAGGCGGGTGCCGCGGCCGGAGGGTCCGCCATAGCCGGCCGGGATGCGCACTTCCATGCCCCAGGGCTGGCCGGTTACCCAGCCCGCGCGCTGCAGGTAGTTCGCGGTCGAGCCGAGCGCATCGGCCACCGAGCCCACGATGTCGCGGCGGCCGTCGCCATCGAAGTCCACCGCGAGCCGCTGCCAGGTGGTGGGCATGAACTGGGTCTGGCCGAAGGCGCCCGCCCAGGAGCCGACCAGCGCGTCGGGCGCGACGTCGCCGCCCTCGAGGATGCGCAGCGTGGCCATCAGCTCGCCGCGGAAGAACCCCTGGCGGCGCGGATTGCACGACAGCGTGGCGAGCGACCTCACCAGCGGGCGCCGTCCCATGACCCGCCCGTAGTCGGTCTTCACGCCCCAGAAGGCCACCACCACGTGCCGATCGACGCCGTAGCGCCGCTCGATCTCGTCGAGCAGCGCCGAGTGCGCGGCGAGCCGCGCGCGCCCGTCGGCCACGCGCTCCTCGTCGACCAGCGCGGCGAGGTAGTCCCAGATCGAGAGCCTGAACTCGGGCTGGTCCTCGAGCGCGCGCAGGACCTCCTCGTCCGGCTCCAGCCCGAAGAAGGCGGTGTCCACGGTGGGTGCGGCGATGCCGCGTGCCAGCGCGAGCCCGCGCAGTTCCGCGAGGCAGGCCCGGAACGCGGCTGGCTGAGCGAAGGCGGCGGATGGCACCGCCGCGAACAGCAACCCGCAGGCGCCTGCCAGCAGGCCGGTGCGGGCTGCCGTGCCCACCTCAGGCGCCCCCGGGCAGCACGTGACCCCACTTTGCGCGGATGCGCTCGTCCAGTTGCGCGCTCGAGCGCGCCACCGGCGGGAAGGTGTCGCGCCGCAGGAACGGCCGGCAGGCGTCGATCACCATGCGCGAGTTGAGCACCGGCTGCTCGGGCGGGTAGGCCATGGGATCCAGTCGCGTGCTCCAGCAGCCCTTGAGGATCTCGACGTCCTCGCGCGGGTCGACGCGGGTGCACATCGCCCACACCACCTCGTCCATGTTCGCCGGGTTGATGTCGTCGTCCACCACCACCACGTAGCGGTTGCAGTACGCCGCCGCATGCACCTGGCCGGCGACCAGGCCGACCTGCTTGGAGTGGCCCGGGTACATCTGCTTGACCGCCACCGTGAGCCAGTAGCGCCCGCCCCCGGCCTCGTGCGACCACACGCCGGTGATGCCCGGGATGCCGGCGCCCTCGAGTTGCCGCCACACCGCGCCCGCACGGAAGTGGCCGCGATAGAAGCTGTCGTCGTTCGGCGGCACCGCCGGCACCACGCCCAGCAGCACCGGGTCGTTGCGGTGGAGCATCGACTCCACGCGGATGACCGGCTGCGGCATCTTGCCGCTGCAGTAGTAGCCGGTCCACTCGCCCAGCGGCCCCTCGTCGATGCGGTCGTCGGGCGAGATGAAGCCCTCGTAGGCGATCTCCGCGTGCGCCGGGATCGGCAGGCCGGTGACCGGCCCCTCGATCACCTGCACCGGCTCGCCGATCAGTGCGCCGGCCGCTTCGTATTCGTTCTTGCCGTAGGGGATCTCGAGCCCCGCGACCATGAACAGCGCCGGATGCACGCCTACCACCACCGCGATCGGGCAGCGCTCGCCGCGGGCGAAGTACTTCTGCATCAGCAGGTCGCCGTGCTTGCCCTTCGAGCACATCACGGTGGCGACGTTGCGGTCGAACACCTGGCCGCGATAGGCGCCGTAGTTGATCCAGCCCGAGTCGGGGTCCTTCATGATCACCATGCAGCCGGTGCCGATGTAGGGGCCGCCGTCGCCCTCGTGCCACTTCGGGGTCGGGATCTTCAGCAGGTCGACGTCCGCCCCGCGCAGCACGTTCTCCATCACCCGGCCGGTGCGCACCACCTCGGGCTTGTGGGTGTTGGCCCCGCCGATGTATTCGCGCCAGTAGCGGACCAGGTCCATCTCGGAGGCGTCCGCCGGCAGGCCGAGCGTCATCGCGATGCGGCGCACCGAGGTGAGCACGTTGGCGAGCACGCGGTAGCCCGGCGCATGGCCGGGCACCTCGTCGAACAGCAGCGCCTGGCGGCCCATCTTCCGCTGGTAGATGTCGACGATGCCGCCGATCTCCTCCATGCGCTCGGCCCCGCGAACATGCTGCAGTTCGCCGGCGCGGTCCATCTGGTCGAGCCAGACCCTCAGATCCTGTCGGTCCATCGCGAAATCTCCGGAACGAGCGGTGGGCACCGCGGCGCGGGGCGGCGAGCGGGCCGCGCCGCAGGCGCGCGTTGCCACCGCCGGGGACGTTCTGTTAGTTTTCTTGGAACGGTATCAGAAATCAGACGCAAACCCGTCGCCGTGCGGCGGCGGGTCAGCCCCCCGGGGCGCGGCCGCGCGCCCTTCACGCATTCCTGGAGAGCAGCATGACGGCACGACAGCCCGGCGATCCCACCGTGCACTACCGAGGGCTGCGCGAGTGGCTGCAGAAGGTCGACGCGCTGGGGGAGTTGAAGCGCGTGGATGGCGCACACTGGGACACGGAGATGGGCGCCATCACCCACATGCTCACCGAGAAGAGCCGCGGCGACGCCCCGGCCATCCTGTTCGACAAGGTACCCGGGTATCCGGACGGCTTTCGCACCCTCTACGGACATTTCTCCTCGGTGCGGCGGGTCGCGCTGACGCTGGGCCTGCCGCTCGAGTACGACCGCAAGGTCGACATCGTCAAGGCCTACCACGAGCGCATCCGGTCGCTGAAGCCGCTGCCCCCGCGCATCGTCGCCGACGGCCCGGTGCTGGAGAACGTGATCGAGGGCGACGCCTGCGACGTGCTGCGTTTCCCGGTGCCCCGGCACCATGAAGCGGACAAGGCACGCTACATCGGCACCGCCGACGGCGTGATCACGCTCGACCCGGACGAGGGCTGGTACAACGTCGGCGCCTATCGCAGCCAGGTCTACGACGGTCGCACCATCGGCTGCCAGATCACCGAGGGCAAGCACGGGCGCATCCACCGCGACAAGTACTTCGAGCGCGGCCAGCCGATG
>JBIPNU010000240.1:0-4794 GCA_044370615.1 Burkholderiales bacterium | reverse complement strand
CTCGCGCAAAGCGCGCCG
Organism: Burkholderiales bacterium; assembly: GCA_044370615.1. Taxonomy (GTDB): domain Bacteria; phylum Pseudomonadota; class Gammaproteobacteria; order Burkholderiales; family CAIKXV01; genus CAIKXV01. The sequence continues at coordinate 4,776 of JBIPNU010000240.1, read as the reverse complement.
CGGCGGGCCGGCCGCGGCAACACGGGAAAGCGACGGGGCACGTTCATGGAGGGCAGTCCTTGCGCAAGGCCCGACGGGCGGGCGGAAGTCCGGTTCGATGCACGAGCCGTGCCGGCACGGGCCGTGTCGCTGTTCAGCGACGCGGCCCTGCGCGGGCGAAATGACGCAGCATCAGATAGCTGCCCAGCATGCCGCCCAGGTGGGCGAAGTGCGCAACCCCGGCCTGCGTGCCGGTGACGCCGAGGACGAGTTCGACCAGCGCATAGAGGGTCACGAACAGCCAGGCCGGCATCGGGATCGGCGGCAGCAGCAGCCAGATCCGCTGACGGGGAAAGAAGAGCCCGAATGCAAGCAGCAGGCCGAACACTCCGCCGGAGGCACCCACGGTGGGATAGACCTCGCCGGCGACGGTCGCGACCAGCATCTGCGTGGCCGCGGCCGTGACCACGCTGGCCAGGTAGTGCAGCGCGAAGCGGCGCGAGCCGAGCACGTCCTCGATCGCGCGACCGAACATCCATAGCGCGAGCATGTTCACCGCCAGGTGCAGGGGCCCGCCATGCAGGAAACTGTAGGTGACCATCTGCCAGGGCATGAAGCCCGGGGCGACCTCGCCCGCTGGCGGCGCGACCGGCGGCCAGAGCGCGAACAGGTCGATCAGTGTGTCGCCAGCGACTCCCTGCAGCAGGTAGATCGCGATGTTGAGGACGAGCAGCAGCCGCACCATGGTCGTCAGGCGCGAAGCAGGCGTTGCCGTTCGCGCTGCCATTCGCGGTCCTTCTCGGACGCGCGCTTGTCGTGCTGCTTCTTGCCTTTCGCGAGCCCGATCGCCAGCTTGATTCGACCCCGGGTCAGGTGCAGATCGAGCGGCACGAGCGTGTACCCCGCGCGCTCGACTCGCCCGATCAGCTTGTCGATTTCGGCGGCCTTCAGCAGCAGCTTGCGGGTTCGGGTGGGATCCGCGTGCACATGGGTGGACGCCGAGGTCAGCGGGCTGATATGGCTGCCGATCAGGAACACCTCGCCACCGCGGAGCACGACGTAGCCCTCGGCCAGTTGCGCGCGTCCTGCGCGAATGGCCTTGACCTCCCAGCCTTCGAGTGCGAGGCCCGCCTCGAAGCGCTCCTCGATGAAGTAGTCGTGGCTGGCTTTCCGATTTTCGGCAAGGCGCATGACAGGGCTGCGGGCGGTGAGGTTCCGGATCGGCGGTGGCGGGGCGATTCCGCTGGACGGTGCCGCCGGGATGGGGCGCGCCTTCCCCGGGAACGTTGGGGGCGAGACCGCTGGGGGGTGAGAAATCGCGGGAAACGCGCTATTCTATGGACTTTTTCGCGGCGCTGATCCCGGGCGTCGCTCGTTGTGCGGCGCAGCATCGAGGTTCATGCACCTGCGTGGTGCACAGGGCCACGTGCCGTGACGACGGGTAACCGGGTGAGGGGGCTGCGGAGACCTCGAATGGCCTTGGTGGAACGGTCGGTCCTGGTCGGGTACAGCGCGGAACAGATGTTCCAGCTGGTCGACAGGGTCGAAGACTACCCGCAGTTCCTGCCCTGGTGCGGCGGGAGTTCGGTTCAGGGGCGTGCGGCGGACTCGATCACGGCGACGGTGGTCATCGACTTCCGCGGCGTGCGTCAGAGCTTCACGACCCGAAACCGGCGCCGCGAGCCCGAGGCAATCGAGGTGCAGTTGGTCGACGGGCCGTTCAGGCGGCTCGAGGGGTCGTGGAGTTTCCGGCCCCTGGACGAGTCCGCCTGCAAGGTGGAGTTCCGGTTGCAGTACGAATTCTCGAGCCGGATCCTGGACAAGCTGCTTTCCCCGGTGTTCGGCCACATTGCCAACACCTTCGTTGACGCTTTCGTGAAGCGGGCCGATCAGGTCCACGGCAGACAATGAGCGATTTCCGAGTCGAAGTGGTGTACGCGCTGCCCCAGCGGCAGACGCTGATTGCGTTGACGGTGGACGAGGGGACGACGGTCGCGCAGGCGATTCGCCGCTCCGGGCTGCTCGAGCAGCATCCCGACCTGGATCCCAAGACCGCCCAGGTGGGTGTCTGGGGACGTGCGGTCGAACTCGACCATCGACTGCGGGATCGTGATCGGGTCGAGATCCACCGCCCGGTCATCGCGGACGTCAAGGAAGTCCGCCGGGAACGTGCCCTTGCGGCCCGTACCTCCGCCCCGGCCAGCAAGCGCGCGCCGTCGCCGCGTCGACGCGCCAAGCTCTGACCGCGCTCGCCCGGCGCCCTTCGACGCCGCTGACCGCGCGATGCCGGGCCCGGCCCCGCAGGCGCGGACGGTCGCCTCCCGGAGCCCTTCCATGCGCACCGGGTCGAGCGTCCACCCGGCCATTGGGGAGGTTTCCGTTGGCCGAGCACCGGATGCCGCAGGCGGATCTCGACAGGGGACGGGTACGCCGGCGAGCGACCGCCGCCGGAGGTTGGGTGCCGGCTATTTCTTGGCTGGCGCAGCCGGCGCGGCCGGTGCAGGGGCGGGAGGCTTGCACCAGGACTCGGCCGTGCGTTGCGCGTCGGCGAGTTCCTGGTCACGGGCAGCCCCCTCGAGGAACTCGCGCTCGCCAGTCTTGGGGTTGAGTCGGGTGGCACGCCCGCCCTGCTGCAGGTTGCGTACGTAGGCCTGGGCCTGCTCGCAGCGCTGGGCGCGCTCGCGCGCCTCAGCCTCGCTTTTTTCCTGCTTGGCGCGCGCCTCTTCGCGCTCGATCGCCCGCTTGTTGAATTCGAGCGCTTTCTCGTTGACCGACTGCGGGCCCTTGCGCTCCTCGCCCTTCCCGGCAGCGGCTGCGGTCGGCGCCGCAGGTGCAGGCCCGGGGGCGACGCGACCCTGGACCTTGAGGTCCTTGACGCCGCCCTCGGGTGGTCGGTCGGAGATCTGCCGGCGCCCCTGCTCATCCGTCCAGGTGTAGATCTGGGCGGTGGCGATCGCGCCGGCACCGCCCAGCAGCGCGCCACCGATCATCGCGGCGGCGAGCGCATGACGCGCGCGAACGGGAAGGGAAGGACGATCGGACGAGCTCATCGAGGGTGTTCTCCAGCCGGTGGCAGTTGACGGTACAGGGCCCGGACGCAGCCCCCGGACCGGGCAGCAACCCGGCACGGCCAGCGCAAGCCTACCCCATCCGGTTATCGGTCGGCGAGCGCGGGTTCTGCAGGGTCGATTCGCCTATAATTCGCTTTTTGGAAGGGGTACCGGCATGCCCGTGGTGCAACGAGCGCTCACCTTCGACGATGTCTCGCTCCTGCCTGCCCACTCCACCGTACTGCCGCGCGAGGTCAGCCTGGAAACCCGGCTGACCCGCAACCTGCGGTTGAGCATACCGGTCGTATCGGCCGCGATGGATACGGTGACCGAATCCCGGTTGGCGATCGCGCTCGCACAGGCCGGCGGCATCGGGATCCTGCACAAGAACATGCCCGCCCGCCAGCAGGCCGACGAGGTGTCGCGCGTGAAGCGCTTCGAGTCGGGCGTGGTGAAGGATCCGATCACGATCCCGCCGGACATGACCATCGGCGAAGTCCTCGCGCTGACGCGCCAGCACCGGATCTCCGGACTGCCGGTGGTCGAGGGCACCCGCGTCGTCGGTATCGTCACCAACCGCGACCTTCGCTTCGAGACGCACTACGACCAGCCGGTGAGCAGCATCATGACCCCGCGCGAGCGACTGGTCACGGTGCGCGAGGGCGCGAGCCGCGAAGAGGCCAAGCAGCTCATGCACCAGCACCGCCTCGAGCGGGTGCTGGTCGTCGACGAGCAGTTCAACCTGCGCGGGCTGGTCACCGTCAAGGACATCACCAAGTCGGTCGAGCATCCGCTCGCGAGCAAGGACGCGCAGGACCGCCTGGTGGTGGGGGCGGCCATCGGAGTGGGCGAGGGTACGCGCGAGCGAGCGGCGATGCTGGTCGACGCCGGCGTCGACGTGCTGGTCGTCGACACCGCCCACGGGCATGCGCAGGGCGTGCTCGATACCGTTCAGTGGGTCAAGCGCAGCTTCCCGCAGGTGGAGGTGATCGGCGGCAACGTGGCTACCGCGGACGGCGCCCTTGCCCTCGCCGATGCCGGCGCGGACGCGGTGAAGGTGGGTATCGGGCCCGGATCCATCTGCACCACTCGCATCGTCGCCGGGGTGGGAGTGCCGCAGATCAGCGCGATCATGAATGTCGCCGCGGCGCTGCAGCCGCGCGGGGTGCCCCTCATCGGCGATGGCGGCATCCGCTACTCGGGCGATGTCGCCAAGGCGCTCGCAGCCGGCGCGAGCACCGTGATGCTGGGCGGGCTGTTCGCGGGCACCGAAGAGGCGCCCGGCGAGATCGAGCTCTACCAGGGGCGCTCGTACAAGTCCTACCGGGGGATGGGATCGCTGGGCGCGATGACGCAGGGGTCGAGCGACCGCTACTTCCAGGATGTCGAGGACGGCATCGAGAAACTGGTGCCCGAGGGCATCGAGGGTCGCGTGCCCTACAAGGGCAGCGCAATGACGGTGATCCAGCAGCTGATGGGCGGGCTGCGCGCGAGCATGGGCTACCTCGGCTGCGGCACGATCGAGGAGATCCACCGCAAGGCGCAGTTCGTCGAGATCACCGCGGCGGGCGTACGCGAGTCGCATGTGCACGACGTGCAGATCGTCAAGGAAGCGCCGAACTACCGTGTCGAGTAGCGCGTCGCGGCCAGGGTCGGGGAGAGGCGGGCGATGAGCGAGGCGGCAGGGCGGCACGATACCGTTCTCATCCTGGAGTTCGGCTCCCAGGTCACGCAGCTGATTGCGCGC
>JBIPNU010000238.1:0-4811 GCA_044370615.1 Burkholderiales bacterium | reverse complement strand
CCCGGCCTGGACCCGCCTGCCGCCCGGGGTGCAGTTGGCCTGGCAGGCCCATGTAGCCGGGTTCGTGCTGGGGGTGGTTGCGGGCTGCCTGCCGTTCGCGAGGCGCGGCTAGCGGGAACGGCCCGCGCGCCGCCTCCACCAGGGTGCGGCCTGCGTCAGGCGCTGGTGATCGTGGCGCGGCCGGCTTCCACCACGAAGCGGGCCTTGTCCACCAGCGGCGCGCCGGGGCGGGTCACGTAGTCCACCGCGCGGAAGCTCACCGTCATCCGCTCCCGCTCGGCCTCGTGCAGGCAATAGCCGCGGCGGTTGTTGAAGAAGGAGATGTGCGGGTTGCGCCGCAGCACCGTCGGCGTCGCCGCCAGGGCCTCGCTGCCATCGCCATTCGAACTGATGGAACTCGCGCAGAACTCGGTCATCAGCGCGGGGCCCTCGCCGCCATTGGCGCGCACCTCGCCGGCCCAGGCGTTGTGCACGTCGCCCGTCAGCACGACGAGGTTGCCAACCTTGCGCTGGCGCACGCCGTCCAGCAATCGCTGCCGCGCCACCGGCATCGCGTCCCATTTGTCCATGTTGACCAGACGCCCGCGAACATCGTCGCCCAGGTCGCGCTCCATCATCATCACCTGCTGCGCCAGCACCTGCCAGGTGGCATGCCGTCCCTCGAGGTTGCGCAGCAGCCAGGCTTCCTGATCCGCACCGAGCATGGTCGCGTCCGCGCGATTGACCTCGGCGCAGGCCGATCCGACGCCATCGCCGCAGGGCTGGTCGGTGCGGTAGCCGCGCGTGTCCAGCACATGGATGTCGGCGAGCCTGCCGTAGCGCAGCCGTCGATGCGCAAGGATCTGCGGGCCGCGCGGCAGTTGCGCGCGGCGCAGCGGCATCATCTCGTACCAGGCCTGGAAGGCGATCTGCTTGCGCAGCGCGAAGATCTCCGGTGGCACCGCGACGGGGAAGCGCGTCGAGCCGTCCTCCTCGCTGATCTCGCCCGCCCAGTTGTTGTCCACTTCGTGGTCGTCGAAGGAGACCAGAAACGGGTGCGCCGCGTGCGCCGCGGCGAGGTCGGGGTCGAGCCGATACAGCGAGTAGCGGTTGCGGTAGTCGTCGAGGGTGTAGATCTCCTCGCCCAGGTGCTGGCGTACTGCCGGCGAGCCCCCGGGCTGGTTGCCTCGCGCGCGGTACTCGTAGATGTAGTCGCCATAGTGGAAGACGAAGTCGAGATCGGCCTCCTGCGCGATGTGCCGCCACGCGGTGAAATGGCCGTGCTCGTAGTGCTGGCAGCCTGCATTGACGAAGCGCAGCCGCGCCGGCGCGGCATCGAGGGCGGGCGCGGTGCGGGTGCGCCCGACCGGGCTGACCTCCCGCCCCACGCGGAAGCGATAGTGATACGAACGCCCCGGCTGCAGTCCGCCGACCTCGACATGCACCGAGTGGCCGAGTTCGGGCCGGGCCAGCGCGGTGCCGCGCTGCGCGATGCGGGCGAAGCCGGCGTCCTCGGCGACCTCCCAGCCCACCTCGACGGCCATCCGCGGCATGCCGCCACCGGCCAGCGGCTCGGGTGCGAGCCGGGTCCAGATCACCACCCCGTCGGGCAGCGGATCGCCCGAGGCGATGCCCAGCGTGAACGGATAGCGCGAGAACACCGGCTGCGCCCAGACGCGCGGAGCGACGGCCGGCTGCAGCGCCAGCAGCGCGGCGGCGGCGACGGAGCCCCGCAGCAGGCCGCGGCGCGAGAGGTCGAGGATGTGGCGGCGAGTGCTGTCCATCGGTGGGCTCCCAGGGTGAGGTACACCCATCACGCTAGCGCGGCCGGGCGACACCGCCGTGACCAGCCGATGACAGGCCTGCGTCGGCCTGCGGGGCTCGCTCGTGGGCGTGCGAGCCTGTCGGTATGCCCGTCAAGCGCGCGGGTCCGAGGGCCTGATCGAGGGCGTCGCCACGGGCATGGTCCGGTTGCTCGCGCAAGGGGAGGAATGCCCACGCGCGACATGCGAAGGGCGGGTGTCCGGCACGCAAGCCGCAAGGGCGGTGGGGCAGGGGGTACGGCAGGGAGCCGCTTCGGGGGTGTCCTGTCGCTGCATCCAGTGGCTGGCGCCAGACATCACCGCCTCCCCCGCCGGCGCGTCATGCGGACCTGCCATCGTCGACCCGGCTGCACGCAAGCTTCGGGGGCGTCATCGCTGCGCCGGCCAGTGGGGTTGCTTCGCGCGAGCGAGAAACTGCAGGATGAACGCCTCGCTCTGCGCGATCGTCCGCGGCGGCTCGGCTCCCTCTTCCGCATCGAGATAGTCGCCATGATCGATGTCGCGTTCGGGGGCCGAGCGCGGCACGGGTTCGATCCGCTCGACGATGCGCGCATCGGTCTCCACCGGCCCGCTGCGACCGAGCGCGCGTCCCCACCGCTCCCCGTACAGGACGGTCTGCACCAGGTCTCCGAGCGGATAGGCGAAGCGGAGAACCCCATCCTCCTCCGAGGCCAGCACCGCGATTCGGTCCGCGGCGAGCGTGGCTCCCTGGTAACTGGTGGGATCGACTCGGCCGAGGCTGTCGTTGTCGATGGCGGGCGCCATCAGGCATATCCGGTCGAGCCTCAGCCGTCGGTGCCCCGCGACTCGCCGCGCCGTGTTCATGACGACGCGGCAACCGAGACTGTGTCCGACGAAGGCGAGGTGCGCGCCGACGCCCGCGTGGCGGTCGAGCCATTTGAACAGCGTATCCGCGGAATCGTCCGCGTCCTTCCCCTCGAACGGGTAGGTCAGTGCCTTCGCCCAGCCGTCTCCGGGCCACAGCACCGCCAGGAGGGTGTCGCTGCAACCGCCGTCCGCCAGCATGCGGCCGAAGCGGAGGAGACGTGCGCGCGCGAAACTGCGCGAGTTGTTGTAGCCATGCACCAGCACCAGCAGCCGCCTTCCGCTGGTGTGGCGGGTGAACTCGTCCAGATGGGCGTCCCAGTCGACGTCGAGATCATCCTCGGCGCGGTAGAGGTGGCCTGACGCGACCGCGCCGCCGACCTCCTGGGTGCGAAGATCCAGCAGGTAGGTGTTCGTCATCGCTTGAGTGCCCGCACGGCTTCCTGCAGCGCGGTCGCGAGGTCCTTGGCCACCGGGGCGAGCGGGACGGCGGCCAGGCCGACGATGAGCGACGTCGTGGCGTCTACATCCAGCAGGCGCCCGACGACATAGGCCAGCGACAGCGCGACGATCATCGCGATCACCTTGGTCTGGGTCACGTACTGGGCCTCCGCCAGCACCAGCGCGGCATCGATCCGGGCATCGATGGCCGTCTCCAGCCGCGCCAGCGCGGCGCGGTGTTCCCCGCTCAACGGGTCCGGCAGGGTGGTGCGGGTTTCCCCGGCTGCAGGAGGCCTCTGCTCCCGCGCGAGGAGGAGGGCAGCCGCGGCCCGTCCCGCGGACTGCTCGTCGATGCCAAGCGCCCGCGCCGTTCGACCGATGTCCTCCTCGGACTGAACGCCGAACCCGATTCGCACGCCCTGGCGCAGGGTCCTCGGCAGGTCGCCCCTGGACCGCCCGCTGCGGTACTGCGCCTTCAGGAGTTCGACCGCGTCCGCGCCATACGCGGCCTGCAGCGAGGGCAGCAGCGGGTCGAGCCCCGCGCGCTGCCGGATCGGCCAGCGACGCCCACCGGTCGATCCCTGGCTGGAAAACAGGCGCTCGAAGCCGGCGAGATCGATCCACGGGATGAGCTTCAGCCCATCGACGACGCCATAGGCGGCGGCGCCGAGCCCCCCCGTGGCTAGCACGACCTCGGTCAGGTGCTGGGAGAGCTGCAGGGCGTCGGCGGCAGGCATGGGCGACCTCCTTGTGTGCAGGGCAGCGCGAGAGCGAGTGGCGGCAGGTATCCGTGCGTGTCGTCGACCCGTGGACCCGGCGGCGTTCCGGCCCTGCAATGCCCGGTCCGGGCAGCGGGCCGGCAGGCAGGTCCGTGCGGGCGAGAGCGGCACCGCGGATGTCGCCCATCATACCGATGGGCCGGGAGAGCCCGCCCCCCGCGCGTGTCGCCGTTTTCGCGACGCGTCCCCGCTGCAGGGGCAGGTCCCCGCTGCGGCGACAGGCTGCCTCTGCGGCGGCACGTCCTCGACGCGGGGACACGTCCTCTCCGCGGCGTCACGTCCCCGCCGCAGCGGCGCCTTGCGCCCGCCGCGCGACGCGTCTCGGCGCTTCGCGAGCGACCATGGCGCGCAGGTCCCGGGTGCCACCAGTCCCGGCTCATGTCGCCGTTCCCGCCATTCGTCGACATGACACGGGAGACCTGTCGCTCGCAGCGACACGTCGACCGAGCATGTCGCCGTTTTCGCGATTCATCGACATGACGCCACCGACGGGGGCGCCGCAGCGACACGTCCCACCCGCCGCAGGGCGCTCCTCAGCGGGACTGCTGCACGCGGGTGACGAGGGTCGGCAGGTCCCAGGGGCCGCCGGGCAGGATCAACTTGCACATGCCGCGGCTACCCGCCGAACTGCGCACGAAGCGGGTGCCGGTCCACGTCCAGGCCTCGTGGCTCCAGCAGTCCCCCAGGCCCCGGCCCTTGTGCGAGGCGATGATCTCGGTGCCGTTGATGTCCGAGGCCGAATCCGTGACCAGCACCGGGGCGTAGGGCGGCTGCCGGTTGACCACCCAGGCGCCGGAGCCACCGTTGTAGGCCGCCGTCCAGCACCGGGTGCTGACCAGCAACTGGCGGTCGTTCAGGCGCCGTACCTCCAGGGGCGGGGGTTCGTCCTCCTCGAGCAAGGTGCACTCCGCGCGCGCGTCGGTCACGGTGGCGCGCAGCGCAGCCAGCAGCGCGGGGCCCTGGC
>JBIPNU010000237.1:0-4847 GCA_044370615.1 Burkholderiales bacterium | reverse complement strand
GCCGGTTCGCTTCCGCCGTTTCGTCGAGGCCCAGCTGGTCTGGGACCGGGCGATGGCCGAGGGCATCGCCGATCGCCTGCGCATCCGGCCGGGCACGCTCGTGGTCGCGCTGATGGGCAGCGAGCACGCGCGACGCGACCAGGGGGTCGGCCAGCAACTGCTCGCGATGGGTCAGCCGCCGCCCTACGTGATGATGCCGATCGACCGCGAACCCGGGCCCGCATGCCCGTCCGCGGGCGCCGACGGCGCCCACGCCTGGTTCGTGATCCCGGGCACCGGGCGCCCGGTCGCCGAGCGGCCGCGCCTGGGTGTCTCGCTGGACACCCGCGAGCGCACGGTGGTGATCACCGCAGTGGCGCCCGGCAGCCTGGCGGCCCGACACGGGCTGCGCGCGGGCGACCGGCTGGTCTCGGTCGCCGGGCGCCCCCTGGAGGACGCGTCCGCCCTGGTTGCCGCAGTACGCGAGCAGCCGCCCGGCACGCTGCTGCCGATGACGGTCGTACGCGAGGGCCGCGAAACCGAGGTCCAGGTGCGCTTTCCCCCCGCCAGCCCGTGAGTCGGACCGAACGACCGTTCGCCCACGATGCAGCGGGTACGCTCCCCGCCCGGCAGCGGCGCGCGCTGCTCGAATCGCTGGCACTCCTCGCTGCCCTTCCCGTCGCGGGTCTGCCGGCGGCCCGTGCCGCGGCGCCAGCCGCGCGCGCGGGGCTGGTGCCGCACGCCGGGATCGACCTGCGCCTGGACCCGGCCGCGCGCACGCTCGTCGGCCGGATCGACTGGCGGCTGCCGGCTGGCCCGGAGTTCGCGCTGCTGCTCGACCGCAGCCTGCGCATCGACGCAGTGCAGGCCGGCGACGGGCTCGCCCGGCCACTGGTCGATCACGACGAGCAGGGCCGCTGGCGGATCCGTCTCGCCAGCCGCGCCCGGGAGACGACGCTGCGCGTGGGCTGGTCGGGAACGCTCGCACCGCTCGACCCGTCCATCGATCACCGCCGCGTGCTGGGCGCGCTGCCCCCGATGCTCTCGGCCGACGGCGGCTGGCTGCCGGCCGGCAGCGCCTGGTATCCCGAGCCAGGCCGGCCCTTCACCTACCAGGTCACGGTGGACGCCGGCCCTCGGCACCGGGCGCTGGCCCCGGGCCGGCTCGTCGCCGGCGCACGCACCCCCGGCGCGCCCGGCTCCACCTACGCCTCGCACGCCGCCGAAGACGGACTCACCGTGATGAGCGGACCGTGGATCGTGACCGCGCGCGAGGCCGGCGCCGGTGGCGGGCCCCGGCTGCTGACCTGGTTCACCCCCGCGACGCAGTCGCTCGCCGAGACCTATCTCGACGCCGCGGATCTCTACATCGCGCGCTTCGCCCGGCGGATGGGTCCGTACCCGTTCGACGCCTTCTCGATCGTCGCCGCGCCGCTGCCCGCCGGCTTCGCGCTGCCCGGCCTCACCTGGGTGGGCGAGCGGCTGCTGCCGCTGCCCTTCATGCGCGGGCAGTCGCTCGCCCACGAGATCGCGCACAACTGGTGGGGCAACGGGGTCAGGGTCGATGCGGGCGGTGGCAACTGGAGCGAGGGACTGGTGACCTGGCTCGCCGATCACGCGCTGCGGGTCGAGCAGTCCGAGGCGGCCGGCCGCCGCATGCGCTGGGGCTGGCTGCGCGAGCAGGCCGCGCTCGATCCTGCCCAGGACATGCCGCTGTCGCGCTTCCTGTGGCGCACCCATGCAGCGGCGGCTACCGTCGGCTACGGTCGCGCGGCGATGCTGTTCCACATGATCGCCGGGGAGATCGGCGAGCCTGCCTTCGATCGCGCGCTGCGCGCGCTGATGGCGAGCCACCTGGGGCGACGCGCGCGCTGGGAAGACCTGCAATCGGCCTTCGAGCGCGCGGCCGGGCGTTCGCTCGGCGCGCTGATGCCACCGATGATCGCGCTCACCGGTGCTCCCGCGTTCGGCCCGGTGTCCGCCCGCTGGGATAGCGAGTCGCGCAGCCTCCGCCTGCGCCTCGCGCAGCGCGCGCCCTACGGCGTACGAGCCCGCATCCGCCTGCGATCGACCGTAAGCAGTCGCGACCTGCGGATCGCGTTCGCCGCCGGCGCCGACCAGGCGCGTATCGCGCTTCCCGCCGGCGACGACGAGCCGCTGTCGCTGCAGTTCGACCCCGGGTTCGACCTGTGGCGCGGGCTGCTTGCTGCCGAGCAACCGGCACTGCTGCGCGATGTCCAGGTCGCCGCGCGCGCGCAGTGGCGCACCCAGACCGCCGACGCAGGCTGGGAGGCGGCGGCGAAGGCGCTGGCCGCCCGCCTGCTCGAGGCCGGGACGGCTGGCGTGGGCGGGAGGCTCGACAGCCCGCTGCCGCTGCTGATCGCGGGTGCCGCCTCGGACCTGGCCGCGCTTGGCGCGCGTGATCCGGCCCTCGCGCGACCGGCGGCGCTGGGCGATGCCGCCGAGGTGGAACTGTGGGCCGCGCGCGGCACCGACGGAGCGCCGCGACTGCTGGTATCGGCCGAATCGCTAGCCGCGCTCGAACGCCTGCTTCCGCGCCTCGCCCACTACGGGGGCGAGGGCTACGTCTCTTTTCGCGCAGGCAAGGTCGCGACCCAGGGCACCGGATCGTTCGAAGCGCCGACGATCCCGATCGCGCGCTGAACCGCGCGTCCGGGTCGCGAGCGCGAAGCATTCGCGCGCGCGGGCCGCGCGACCGCGTGCAGCACGTCGGGCTTCGGTTGGCCCGCGAAGCGCCCCGACCCCGACGCTCACGCCCGGCCGTGCGGGCCGTTGGCCGAGGACCTCGCGCAGGCCCGCGCCCCCCGCGAAGTACCGGTCGGGAGGGTCGGGTTAGAATGCAGTGTGCAGCCCCGGTAGCTCAGTGGATAGAGCAGCCCCCTCCTAAGGGGCAGGTCGGACGTTCGATTCGTCTTCGGGGCGCCAGCAATCCCCCTCCCCAGAGGGCCCGGTCGTGCTGCCACAGTGGAGCACCTCCTCGATCCAAAGGATGTCCTGGACTTTTCAGCCCGCACTCACGTGCCGAACCCCTTCGCCGCCATCCAGTCGCACCGGCACGACCGCCCGCAACGATCGCCGTCGCAAGCGACGAGCGGGATCCTGCGGACTTTCGGGGCGTCGCCGGTCGGGCCGGCGAGGCATACGCTCGCGACCCGGCTGCGACACGGTGCTGCCAGGCACGGCGATCGGGCGCCCCGTTTGTCCCCTGTTCGAGCAGCCCCACCATCACGAGCGCTCCGCGGTTCGGCTCGGCCTGCAGGCAGGTGGGCACCCTGGCTGCCGAGCGACCCTGTGGCACGCTACTCCGATCCCCGACGTTGAACCCGCAGGGTCGCGCTGCCGGGCGCGCGGGCACACCCGACCCACCGGCCGATCGCCCCCGAGCTGACGCTCCCCTCCGCGCCCCGGCGCCATCGACTTCACCCGAGATCCTTCGCCATTCGTCCCTCCCGCCCCCGCTCCGACTACGCCGGCTTCTGGCTGCGCGCCGTCGCAGGACTGATCGACCTGCTGCTGCTCGTCACCGCCTCGGCCGTGCTGCTCACCTACGTGTACGGGTGGACATACTGGACCCGGCCCTCGGGCGCGCTCACCGGCATCGGCGAGCTCCTGATCGTGGTCGTCGCGCCCGCGGTGCTCGCCATGGCGCTGTGGTACTTCAGGCAGGGCACCCCGGGCCAGATCGCCCTCTCCCTGGGCGTGGTCGACGAGCACACCGGCGAGCCGATCTCCGCAGGCCAGGGGCTCATCCGGGCCGTGGCCGGCGTGCTGTCGGCGATCCCCCTCGGGCTGGGCCTGCTGTGGATCGCGTTCGATCCGAAGAAGCAGGGCTGGCACGACAAGCTTGCAGGCACGGTGGTCCTCACCGGCGTGGAGATGCCGATGCGCGGGCGAGACCAGGGCCGGGTGATGCGGCGAGATCGCCGTCCGCTGCCCCGGGACACCGACGAGGACACGGTCCTGCCGCTGCCCGACGCCGACCTCGAGTGGACCTCGGCCGTGGCGCTCGCGCGCAGCGACGGGTTCGGACGGATCGTCGCCGCCCTGCTGCTGACCCTCGCGGGCATCGGCGCCCTCGTCTATGCCGGGCCGCTGCGTGAAGTCGGCCCGTGGGCGATCGCCATCGCGGCGGTGGTGTTTCTCGCGCATGCGGCGGGGCTGGCCATGGGGTGGCGCAGCTCGCTGTTCTTCGGACTCGCCCTCTTCACGCTTCTGGGGCTGGGCTCCCTCGGCGTGGGCGCGTGGTTCTTCACGCGCCTGCCTGGAGCACCCGGTTGGGAGTTCGTTGGCTACCTCTTCCTGGGGATCGTGACCTGGGTCGTCGGGGCGGCGTCCTGCGCGGTCGGCGTGGCGTTATGGCAAGGCCGGGGATCCTTCACGGGCGACGGACGCGGTACCCGCGGCGCCCTCTTCGCGACCGTGGTGTCGCTGGTCGCGCTGGCGTGGGCGAGCCAGGCCCTCTTGCAGTTCTACCGCACGTGCGAGAAGGCCAGGCCCGGGGCGAGACCGCCGGCCTGTACCGTGCTGGGCGCCGCCTTCGCCGCGCACCTGAGTTCGACGGCGCGCATCGACCCGATCACCCCCGTCGCGTCTTCAACCCTTGCAGCACCCGCGACGGCGTGAGCGGCAACCGCCGGAACCGCACTCCGGTGGCATCGAACACCGCGTTGGCGAGCGCGGCGCCGGTAGGCCCCTGCGACGCCTCGCCGGTACCGAGGAAGGGCGCGCCCGGGCGGTTGATCAGCACGACGTCCACCGGCGGCACCTCGGAGAAGGTGAGGATCGGATAACTCGCCCAGTCCTCGGAGAGGATGCGGGTGTCGTCCATCTGCACCTCTTCCTTGAGC
>JBIPNU010000235.1:0-4864 GCA_044370615.1 Burkholderiales bacterium | reverse complement strand
CCGAGCGATCGCGACCCCGCGATCGCTCGACCGCCGGGCATTGCCCGGCCGCCGCGCTGCCCGGACAGCCTGTGGACGGGATACCCGGGCACTGCGCCGGCCGATGGCCCCAGCGTCTCGTCGCCCTGGTGTGTCGCCGCCCCGGGGCCCCACCGCTCCCCGGCGACTCACCCTCAGGCCAGCGCCTTGCGCAACTCCGAGGTCACGCGTCCGCCCTCGGCGACCATGAAGGCGATCTCGCTGTTGGTGGTCACGAAGCGCATGCCCTTGCGGATGAACTCGACCTGCCGCGCGAGGTTGCGGTCGCCGCCCACGCCGGCGATCTTGCCGTGGGCCTTCGCGGCGGCGATGACCCGGTCGAGCGCGGCCAGGTGCTGCGGGCAGCCGAACTGGCCGGGCAGCCCGAGCGCGGCCAGCAGGTCGTTCGACCCCACGTGCAGCACGTCCACCCCGTCCACCGCGGCGATCGCCTCGACATTCTCCAGGCCTTCCCGCGTCTCGATCATGCACACGGTGAGCACCGCGGCATCGAGCGCGGCCACCGCATCGACCAGCGGCGTGGCGCGATAGTCGAACATCGGGTAGCCACCACCGACCGAACGACGCCCGACCGGCGGGTAGCGGCAGCGGTCGACCGCGCGCTTCGCCTCCTCGGCGCTGTTGACGTCGGGGAAGACGATGCCGGTCACGCCGTTGTCGAGCAGCACCGAGGTGTCCGGATCATCGACGCTGCGCACGCGCACCATCGGCGTGATGCCGATGGCGAGCGCCACCTGTGCGATGTGGCCGATCGTCTCGACGGTGTAGAGCGAGTGCTGCATGTCGATGAAGATGAAATCGTGGCCGGTGGTCTTCGCGATGCGGGCGATATCGCCCGAGCGCACCACGCGCACGTTCATCCCGAGTACCGCCTCTCCGGCAAGCAGGCGCTCCTTCGCGGGGTTGGGCAGCAGGGCCCCGGGCGGCGTGGACGGTGTTGCGGTCATGTCGAACTCTCCTGGCGGAACCGGCCTGCCGCGCGGGCGGCCGGGGTAGGGATGGGGAGGGGCAGCGCTCGGGGGTCATGCCTTCAAGCGCCCCCGTCGGCGCCCAGGTCGCGGTCGTGCGCGCCGGTGGGCTGTCCGGCACCGCGTCACGCGCGCAGCGGAGCGCAGATCGGCACGCGGATCGGACGACCGGTCAGGGCTTGATGTTGCGGGCCACCGCGATCTTGCGCCACTTCTCGATCTCGAGCCGAACGTATTCGGTGAAGGCTTCGGGCGTCATCAGCCGCGGCTCGGCGCCCTGGTCGGCGAGGCGAGGCCGCATGTCCTCGGAGGCAAGGATGCGGTTCAGCTCTCCGTTGAGCTTGCGCACGATATCCGGCGGCGTCTTGCCCGGCGCGAGCACGCCCCACCACTGGCCCGCATCGTAGCCGGGCACGGTGTCGGCGATCACCGGGATCTCGGGCGCGAAGGACGAAGGCTTCAGGCTGCTCAGCGCGAGCGCGCGCAGCCGCCCCGCCTTCACCTGCGGCCACACCGAGGGCAGGCTCACGATCATCATCTGCACGTGGCCGCCGACCAGGTCGGTGACCGCCGGCGTCGCGCTCTTGAACGGCACGTGCACGATGTCGATGCCGGCATCGGCGGCCAGCGCCTCGGCCGCGAAATGGATGATGCTGCCGGTGCCGGCCGTCGCGTAGTTGATCTGGCCGGGCCGCGCCTTCGCGAGCTTGATCAGCTCGCGCACGTTGCGCACCGGCAACGACGGATGCACCACCAGCATCAGCGGCCCCTGCCCGACCATCGCCACGCCGGTGAGGTCGCGCGCGGGGTCGAACGGCAGCGTCGAGCGGATCGCGACGCTGGTGGTGTAGGTGCCAGTGGGGAGGAACAGGGTGTAGCCGTCCGGTGCGGCCTTGGCGACCAGTTCGGCCCCGATCATCTGGCCCGCGCCTGCGCGGTTCTCGATGACCACCGGCTGGCCCCAGCGATCGCGCAGGCGGTCGGCGAGGAGTCGGGCGAGCACGTCGGGCGAGCCCGCTGGGGCAACCGGAACCACGACACGGATCGGCTTGAGCGGATAGTCCTGCGCCCATGCGGCGGCATACGGCGCCGCCGCAGCGGGCAGCGTCAGCGCGAACGCGCAGATCGAACGGGTGAGGCGCATCGCTCCTCCAGGAGGCTGGGGTGTCGGCTCGACAGCCGATCGAATGACGAAACCCCGACTTTAGCCCCGAGCGGACGAGCCGTCGAATGACCCTTGGGGCGAGCGGACCGACGCAGCCGCCGCTGCGCTCCGCGGGGCGGCGCACGGGTGCGGGTACCGACCGCCCCAGAAGCGCCGAACCGAGCGCAGGCTGCCGCTGTGGCCATGCTCGGCGACCAGCCAGTCGTGCGGCGCGGCAAGGTTCACTGGACGCTCGCCCCGTTGGTCGCGCCAGTGTTCGATCTCCTCGGCCACAAGGGTCACCCTCGGCTCCTGCCTCGTGCGCCCGTCCACCGCTGCGGCCTGTATCCGCTTGACCTGATGGCGCACCGCGCCCTCGGTCACCCCGAGCATCCGAGCGATCTCGCTGTGCGAGATCCCCTTGCTCACCAATGTCCTGATCGTCATTCGAGCCTGCCGATCGAGCGTGCTCATCCCCGCCTGCGGCTTCCAGTGCCGACGACGGGACTCGCACACCCGACCCCACGACTCGCAGATCCGGATGTCGCCTCAACTCAACAGTACGGTGTCGCTCTGCAGATCCTGGAGGTTGCGCCACCAGGTCCTTGACCGTCCAGGGCTCGGCGGAATAGAGTGCCCCGCCGAGAGCAAACGCAGCTGGTTCGGCGCGTTCGGCCTGGCGAAACCGCCGGCCGCGATGGTGGCCAGGCTCAATCCGGGCTGCAGCAGACCATGAAGGATACGAACGTGCGCGACCGTCTGCTCGGCCAGGGGGCCGAGCCGCACTTCGGACCGCCGGAGGACCTGCGCCGTTACCTCGCCAACGAGATCGCGGTCTGGGGCAAGCTGATCCGCGAGCTCGAACTGCAGGCCGACTGAGCGTGCGTACGCGTGGATCGTGGCGCACGCTCGGACTCGCGAGCCTGCTCGCAGGCTCGGTCGCGCTCCCCGATGCGCGCGCGGCCGAGCCCACCGCCGGCACCTGCGGCGAGGTGGTCCGGATCGCGGCCCACGACGGCCACACGACCCGTTACGCGCAGGTGCTGCCGGCGGACTTCGCTGCACGTTCGCCGCGCGTCGCCTTCGTGCTGCTGCCCGGTGGCGGCGGACACCTCGATCTCGATCCGTCCGGATGCCCGCGCATGCTGCGCGGCAACTCGCTGGTGCGCTCGCTGCCGCTCTTCCATGCCGCCGGCATCGCGACCGCGCTGGTCGATGCGCCATCGAGCCACCACGGGCCCGACGGTCTCGCCGGTTTTCGCATCGATGAGCGTCACGCGCACGACCTCGGCTGCGTGATCGAGCTGGAGACGATCCAGGGCGTTCCGCTGGTGCACGCTCGATCGACCGTCGGGTCCCACCGGATGTTTTTCGACACCGGTGCGCAGCTTTCCTGTTTCAACCACCCGAGCCTCGACAGCGGCAAGCCCGCTGGGGAAGTCCGGGACTTCCATCCGCTGATCGGCGAGTTCCATACGCCGACGTATCGCGTGCCGTTCCGGATCGGATCCGCGGACATCAGCCTGCGCTGCGGCCGGTTGCCCGAACGCCTGTGCGCCACGCTGGGGCTGGCCGGAGCGGAGGGCATCATCGGCAACGAGTCCTGCGTCGGGCGCAAGGTCGGCTATTCGGCCCGCCGCCGGCAACTGGTGCTCGGATGAAACCACACGACACATGGGCAGACGTCTACGACTTCGCGTATGAACAGGAGTTCAAGGCGTTCTATACCCGCCTGACGCAGTCAACCCTCGCGACTGTCCGCAGTCGGGTCCGACCCGGCTCGTCGATCGTCGATTTCGGCGCGGGGACCGGTCGGCTGGCGATACCGCTGGCGCGCGAGAGCTACGAGGTCACCGCGGTCGAACCCAGCGCCCCGATGCTGGCGCGACTGCGTGCTCGGGCGGACAGCCTCGCGATCGAGCAGGTCTGCATGTCGATGCAGGAGTTCCGTCGCGCCGCCGCGTTCGACCTGGCGCTTTGCGTATTCAGCGTGCTGAATTACCTGCTCGACCACGAGTCGCTCGCGAGTGCGCTCTCGAACGCGGTGGACTGTCTCAGGCCCGAGGGTGCGCTGATCCTCGACGTGGCCGGCCGTGGCCTGTTCGGCAATCGAAACTTCAACGGCGCGCGCCTGCAAAGGCGCGTGACCGTTCGGGCGATCGATCCCGCCGTCCACGAGTACACCGAGAGCATCACGCTCCCCGGCGATCCCCCTCGGCACTATCAGGACCGCTTTCGCATCCGACACTGGACCGTGGACGAGGTACTCGACACCGCAGCCCGGTGCGGGCTGGGCGTCGCGCAGGAGCTGACACGGGAGATACCCGGCGCAGGTGCGAGCTATTTCCTGCTCAGGCCAGTACCGGGCCGATAGCGTCCCGATCCGCCCGGGGCATCCGCGGGCGCGCAGCGCATGGGTCATGTCCCATGATCCGGAACATCCTCATGGCACCGTCGGGGCATCGATGGACCATCGGAGGTGTGAACATGCCCTGCCACGCGAACTCGACGCTCTGGCCGAACGACGGCGAACACTACTACCGCGACCGCAACCTGCGTCCACTCCTGCAGTCGGGGCCGCACTGCGTGTCGACGTCTCTCGCAATGCTCACAGACACAACGCCTGAGCATTTCCAGCGGAGCATCAACACCCAGGACCCGGTGTCATGGTCCGAAGCGCTGCGCCCGTTCGGCATGAAACTCGCGTACTGCC